>SLGQ01000330.1 GCA_007136595.1 Candidatus Sumerlaeota bacterium
AAGGTGTTCTTTTTATGGGGGATGGGATCTTGTGAAAGATTGCGGACTTGAGAGAGGAACATGTGTTACATCCGGATCGAATTCATATTGTGAAGATATAGAAGAAAGACCCGATACCTATCATGAATGGACTGAAGAGCCTGACAAAAATGATGATAACGGGAAACCGGGTGACCCTCCAAATCCTTTTGATGACATGGATATTCCCGGCGGTGAAGATAAAGATAGCGAACCCGATGAAAATTATTATCCCGATGAAGATCCTGATCAATTCCCGGATGAATTTGCAGATGAAGATTTTGATGAAGATATTGACGAATACCTTCCCGAACCTGAATGCGGAAATGGAATAGTTGAAGAAGGTGAGGTGTGTGAAAGGGGACAAGTGGAAGAATGCATCAAAATAGATCCTGAACTTTATTCCGGTGGTCTTGCAGCCTGCCTTGATGATTGCAGTGGTTACAACACGATAACATGTTATAATAAAGACCAATAAATTCAGCTAAATAAAAAAAAGTTCCGCTGTTTTCTTAATTCGGGCTTGACAGTCCTAATTTGTGCTTATAAGTAAATAACAGATGAAGTTCATTTCCAATGGAGGTTGTCATGTTAAGTATAATAAGAAGTTTGGTTTTTATTTTTGCTTTAAGTTTTTTCGGTTTGGTTCTTTTTACAGGGGTTAATGTAAATGACATTGATATTCCTGTTGTTGAGCATGTTGAATTTGATGAAGGTGCAGAAGTTTTTGTTCCGGTTGTCGAATACCTTGAAGATTCTTTTGAAAATGCCGTTGCTCTCAGCATTCCTGTTACTCAATATCCTGAAAGCATCTTCTCTGAAGAGCTGGTGGTATCGATCCCTGTTTATCAGTATGATCTTGCCGGTGTTGTAATTGAAATAGGTGACGAACAAATGGCGAGTGTCTGCTCTGTAGAATGGACCAGTTCACAGGTAGAGGAAGGGGTCGTGTGTTAACGACCCCTTTATTCTTTCTTCGATCAGTTTATTTTCTGAAATATCTTTCTATTTAACGGTTGAAAATGCTTTTTCTGCAAAATCATCATTGAGAGGTTTTTTGGTGTTTCTCAAATAAACAAGGTCTGCTTCAACTGTTGCAAGATAACGGAATGTAGCTTGCTCGACACCTGTTCTTTTCGGTTTCCTGCCATCTTTGTAGTAAAGTGTGAAAAGATCGTTCATTTTTTTTCTGAATTCTTTCAGTTTTATCGGTTTGTCTATCGGATCTTCAACAAGATAAGATGCCGGAAGTCCGTTTTTCATAAAGTACTCGGCAATAATGCTTGTCAAAGTAATGATCCTCATTTCAGCAGGAACGGAAGGGGGGAACCTCATGGACATAAGTTCAGTAACTTCTTCTGTAATAAGATTGTTAGCAGCAAGAAGCAATTCTTCTTTGCCCTTAAAGTAGTGATAAAGTGTAGGAGCTGTAATTCCAAGCTCTCCTGCAATAAGGTTCATTGTGATCTCTTCTTCAGTTTTTGTAAAAAGCAAGTCTCTGGCTTTTTCAATGATTCTTCTTTTGATACTTTCTTTCATAATTTAATCTCTCCATAAATAAAAATAAACGCCACGCACTCCATATACTTGCGAAAAAAAACAGTAAGTCAAGAAAGCCTTTTCCAAATTAGAGAACAACCGTTGCTGCCATATTAGTTTAACGATAAAATAACTATAATTAGTATTAGAGGAAAGGGTGCCGAAACAATAAATTTGACTAAATTGATTAACGAGGTTAATTTACCACTGGACAACGATCTATGGTGCTAAATGGAAAAGAGACTTGTATCGATAGTTATTCCGGTTTATAATGAAGAACAAATACTTAAAACTGCTGTTGAAAGACTTGTCAGGGATATTCAGCCATATCAAAATGATTTTGATTTTGAAATAATTCTTGCTGAAAACGGCAGTAAAGACAATACGATAGAAAAAGGGAAAGAACTTTCGAAAAAATATCCGTTCCTTTCAATTTTTCATTATCCTCAACCTGATTACGGGTTGGCTCTTCAGCACGGGATAAGGACAGCAAAAGGTGAAATCGTTATCTGTGATGAAATAGATCTCTGTCTTCCTGAGTTTTATGAAAAGAGTCTTGAGCTTTTTAAAACGACCGATGTTGAACTCGTTGTCGGCTCAAAAAGGGTAAAAGGGGCACAGGATCAGAGACCTTTCAAGAGAAAATTTGCTACATGGGCACTTAATGTAATGCTCAAAATAATTTTAGGGTTTAAAGGAACTGATACCCACGGTGTTAAAGCTTTTTTGAAAAATCCTTTGATGCCGGTTCTTGACAGGTGTCTTGTGGGCAAAGATATATTTGCAAGTGAATTTGTCATAAGGGCTGAAAGAATGGGGGTGAAAATAAAAGAGATACCGATTTCTCTTGATGAAAAAAGAGCTCCTTCGATAAGACTGCTTCATAGAGTTCCCAAAGTTCTATCAAACATCGCCTATCTTTTCTGGAATGTAAGGATCAGAAACCGCTGATGAAAACAGTTTCTTTCAACATAGACATCGATCCGTTGCTTTGTTACTGCTCAATTCATGGAATAAAGGATGTTCTTGATGATAAAGACGATCCGGTTGTATCTTTGTCTATTCCCCGGTTTTTAAAAATATTTGAAAAGTATGGTGTGAAAGCAACTTTTTTTGTCACTGCTTCAGGGTTGACAGAAAAAGATTTCGGAATTCTTGAAAAAGTTGTCAAGGATGGGCATGAAATTGCAAATCATTCTTATTCCCATAATTACAAATTTTCATTAATGACAAAAGATGAGATCGAAGAAGATATAAAAAAAAATCACCAGATCATAAAAAACAGACTCGGGGTTGAATGCAAGGGGTTCCGTTCACCGGGATATAACAGCTCAAATTCGGTTGTAAAGGCTCTGCAGGATCTTCAATATGATTACGATTCATCACTGTTTCCTTCATTTCTTTACAATGCTTCCAAATGGCTCATAATTAAAAAGAAAAAAATGTCGGGATTACATTCTTCTTCAACAATAAATTCTTTCAGAGATTCTTTTTCTTCAACCAAGCCCGCTTTTATTGAGAGCTACATCACAGATAGTCTGGATAAAGGGAATTTGATCGAATTTCCGATCACTACTGTTTTCCCTTTCATCGGATTGCCGCTTATCGGGACTGCTTTAACTTCATTTCCACAACTTTTAGTTAAAACAATGCTTTATCTTTCTTCGTTCAAAGATTTTGTAAATATTGAGTTTCATGCGATAGATCTGTGTGAGCTTGGGGACTCGGATATGTTCAAAGCTATTGAGAAAATGCAGTTTGACTTGAAAATCCCTCTTTTACAGAAAGAAAAAAGGATATCTCAAGTTATTGAATACTATTTGGAAAAAGGTTTTTGTGTTAAAACTCTTTCTGAAGTTGCATCTGCCAAAAAAGGAGAAGTTTAATGAAAGGGGGATTCCTTGAAAAACTGTATGCCAGAAGAGGGGGGATAAAGCTTGGTATAGGCAGAGTTGCGGCAGCTTTTCCTCAAATCCTTGAAAAAAAGATAGCTGTTTATCATGTTGCCGGAACTAACGGAAAAGGGACGGTAGTATATGCACTTTCACATATCCTTGAAAAAAACGGGCTGAGAACAGGGAGGTTTGTTTCTCCTCATCTTGTTGATTTCAATGAAAGAATAGCCATAGACGGTGTTGATATCACTGATGAAGAGGTGGGTTGTCTCTATAATTATCTTGAAAAAACCGTAGATGATTTTGATGCTCTTTCTTTTTTTGAAATAACTTTTCTGATGGCTTGGAAACACTTTGAAAACAATAACTGTGACAGGGTTGTGATCGAGGTTGGTTTAGGTGGAAGAATTGATGCCACAAATGTGATAGATTGGGAGAAAACAGATATTATCACTTCCATAGGTTTCGATCATACTCATATTTTAGGCTCAACTCTTCAGGAGATAGCTTTTGAAAAAATGGGTATCATAAAAAAAGGGGATACTGTTCTCCTTGGAAAAGACGAGGATCCTGAGTTTTTCAACTGGCTGAAAAATGAATCGGAAAAGAGATCGGAAAAAGAAGTATCGTTCCTTTCGGAAAATGAATATATGAAGGAAACAAAAGAGCTTGATTTAAGTAAAGTTCAGAGAAACAATATTAGGCTTGCCTGTAAAGCTGTTGAAAAAACTGAAAAAGAAGCTGTGATCCCCGATCTTGCAGATCTGTTTCTTCCGGGCAGATACCAGAAGATCGAAGAAAACCTTTTTGTTGATGTTGCCCACAATAAACCTGCGATCCAGGCACTGGTCGAAAGAATCAGTGAAACAGAAAAAAATGGGGTTAATTTTATTTACGGATCAATGAAAGATAAAGATATTGATTCAGTGCTCAACCTTCTTTCCACTGTTTCAGATAAAATTTTCGTTGTTTCTGTCGATGAGGAGAACAGAGGGGCAAAAGTTGAAGATGTGATAAATAAAGCTTCTGTTGATCTGAGAGAAAAACTTTTTTTTGAAGAAGGTGATGACAGAACTATGGAACGGGGAGTTAAAGAGTCTAAAGAAGATGGGAAAACGCTTCTTGTCACAGGGAGTTTCTATACAGTTGAAAAGTTTTTAAAGTGGAAAAAATGAAAAGATCGTTTTTAAGAATATTTCCCGTTTATTTAATCTTTACTTTAATAATGACTTTTTTCCATATAAACAGAGGAAAGGAGCTTTTATCAGGAGAATATCTCGGGATGATAATTCCGCTTACTTTGATACTTTTTTTCATGACTTTGACACACTATGCTATGGGCCGCCCCCCTGACAATGTTCCTGTGACAGGATCATTTCAAAATGCTTTGATAGATTTCGGGATAAAACTTAACCGGAGAAGTTTCAGGAGATGGATCAGTTGTTCCTGGGGATTTGATGAAAACTCTGTTTTTGTTTATACATTTCGAAAAATAAAGGAAAAAGCTGACATTAAAGAAATAGTTGATATAGTTTATAACGGTTCTTCATTAAAACTGGTCTTTGAAGACAGAACATGGGTCATATCGGGGAAAGGTTATGAAGATGCGGTTTCAACCCTTAAACAGAAAGCGGGATTAAAATAGATGAAGATAGGGGAGATATTTCTTAGAAATTTTCTGATCATAAAGAAAAGTGGGATCACTCCTTCTTGCGGACTTACTGTCATTACCGGTGAAACGGGAAGCGGAAAAAGCCTTTTTGTTACTGCTTTGAAGGTTTTAAGAGGGGAACGAGTAGGCAGAAACATTGTCGGAAAATGGGGCGAACAGGCTGAAATTTCCGCTGAAATAGTGGTAGAAGAGGGTGATGTTCAGCTGAAAGAGGATATTAAGTTAAGCGGTCTGACCCTTGATGATCCGGAAAGATTCATTGTGAAAAGGGTGATCGGCGGAAAAAACGGTTGTTACATTGACGGTTGTCCTGTTCCTTTAGCGACATTGCAGCAGATTTTATCCGACCATGTAGAAATAGGTTCACAGTTTGAAAACAGAGAGCTTTTCAAAAAAGATTACCGCATAGCTGTGGTTGACAGAATCGCCCGCAATGAAGGTGACCTTAAAAAATATAAAGAAGTGTATAGAAAAATTAAAGAAATAGAGGCTCAAATTGAAGATTTGGCTGCCAAAGATAACCCTGTGAGAAGAGATTATCTTGAATATCAGATAAATGAAATTTCAAAGACAGCTACTTATGAAAATGAAGAAAAAGAGCTTGAAGAAAAGATCAGTTATTTTGAAAACCGTAGCAAGATCGAAGAGTTTTCTTCAGAAATAGTTTCCATAATGGATGAAGTTTCTTCTTCTCTTTCAAAATGTGCTTTGTTATCTGAGAAACTTTCCGCCCTTACTGAAACTGAATCTTTTGCACAGAGGGTGAAATCCCTTTCAATAGATGCGGAAGATGTTGCAAGAAGCAGTGCTGTTCTTAACAAGAGTGCCGATTTTGAAAATGAAGATATAAACGAGATAAAAAACAGGCATGACAACCTTTTTAGAGTTTTGATGAAACATGGACTTTCGACCAGCGAAGAGTTGATAAAAAAAGAATATGAAATGAATGAGGAACTTTATGAGATAAACAAGGTTCCCCAAAAGATAGCGGAGTTGAACTCAGAACTTGAAAAGTTGAAAAAGGGTGCATCTGATATAGCTTTGAAACTGAGGGAAAAAAGAATTCCCGCAACTAAGAGCCTTGAAGATAAGATCCTTAAATATTTAAAGAAGTTTGCTATGGAAGGAGTTAAGTTCTCTGTAGAGACGGGTGTTCTTGAAGATTTTTCAGAAAGCGGGCTTGATTTGATAGAATTCAAGGTTAACACTATAGGGACTGAAGAGATGTACAGTGTTTCTTCACTTTCGGGCGGGGAGCTTTCAAGACTTCTCCTTGCGATGAAACTTCTTGACGAGGAATCGGGCAAAGTGCTTCTTTTTGACGAAATAGACAGCAACATAGGTGGCGAGACTGCTAAAAATGCGGCGGCTGAAATGCTTGTTAATTCAAAGAAGAACCAGATAATGACCGTAACTCACTTTCCTCAGACTGCATCAGCGGGGCAGACTCATATTCTTGTTGAAAAAAGCACGGCTGACAGTGATGTGACAGCAGGCATTAAAGTTCTTTCAAGAGAAGAGAGAATAAAGGAGCTTGCAAGAATGATGGGAGATGGTGCAAGCAAAGATCTTTTATTAACGGCAGAAAAAATGCTGGGAGAACAAAATGACAGGTAAAACAGCTGTATGTATTCCGACATACAATGAAAAAGAGAATGTTGTCAAGATAATGGAAGCGGTACACGAGGTTCTTCCCGGTGCCGATATTCTCATAGTTGACGACAGTTCACCTGATGGAACAGCTCTGCTCGTTGAAGAGTTCATGAAAAAGAACAAATACGCAAAGCTTAAAGTGAGAAAAGAAAAAGAGGGTCTTGGAGCTGCCTATATTGATGGATTTACTACACTTATAAATGAAGGTTACGACATAATTTTTCAGATGGATGCCGATTTTTCACACCAGCCGCACTATCTTCCCGGAATGGAAGCGATAGTTAACGAAGGGTATGATGTGATAATAGGTTCAAGATATGTAAAAGGTGGCGGAACAAGAAACTGGAATCTTATGAGACGAACCATCTCAAGAGGCGGAAGTTTATATGCATCCACCATACTTGCTCTCGGAGTTAACGATGTAACTGCCGGATTTAAATGCTGGAGAGCATCATTCTTAAAGAAAGTTATCAGCACCCCACTTGTTTTGTCCGGATTCGGATTTCAGATAGAAATGGCATTCCGTACAAAAGTTGCCGGAGGCAGGATATTTGAAACCCCCATAGTCTTTCCTGACCGCGAAGAAGGTGAAAGCAAAATGAGCGGCAAAATATTCAAAGAAGCCCTCATAGGAGTCTGGAAACTCCGATTGCTCGGCAAGAAAATATTCGGGTGATGATCCTATTGTCTGAACCATGATTAATAGGATTTAAGGATTAGCATGATGGGGAAAAAGAAGAATACCAACAATCAAGGAAATCAGGTTAATCGAGTGAATCAAGGTTCAGACATTTTTAGGGGCTACAAATTTAATCCCTTTACATAGATTCAAATATAAGTTAAATTACTGCGTAAAGATTCTTTTGAGTGGAGGCTTTTATGGATACGGGTTTTATTGATCATGGTAAAATTTATGACTGTCTGAAGAACACTGCTGCACCTGAACTGTCTGAATTGAAAGAGATTCTTGAGCATGCAAGAGGGTTGAAGGGGATTTCTTTTGAGGAAGCGGAAAGGCTTCTTATGGTTGAAGACAGGGATCATCTGGAGCTGGTTTTTGAAACTGCAAACTTTGTAAAGGAAGAGATATACGGAAAGAGGCTTGTTCTTTTTGCTCCTCTTTATGTTTCAAATATGTGCAAGAACGAATGTTTATATTGTGCTTTTAAGCGTTCAAACACAATGATCCCCCGGAGAACTCTTACTCAGGCTGAAATAAAAAGAGAGGTTGAAGCCCTTGTAAGCCAGGGGCACAAAAGAGTGCTTCTTGTAAGCGGTGAAGGTCTCGGTAGAAGTGCCCTTGACTTTACCCTTGAAACGATCAACACGATCTATTCAGTAAAAGTGGGCAAAGGTGAAATAAGAAGGATAAATGTAAATATTGCTGCTCTTGAAGTTGAAGATTTTAAAAGACTTAAAGATGCAAAGATAGGCACTTATCAGCTTTTTCAGGAAACATACCACTACGATACTTACAAAAAAATGCACGAAGCAGGTCCCAAATCTGATTACCTTTACCACTTGACTGCAATGGACAGGGCAATGGAAGCAGGAATTGATGATGTGGGTGTAGGTATCCTTTTCGGACTTGAAGATTACCGTTTTGAAATAATGGCAATGCTTCAGCATATAAGACATCTGGAAGAAAGATTCGGTTTCGGTGTCCACACAATATCGGTTCCGAGAATCGAGCCTGCAACCGGATCCGATCTTTCACTTAATCCGCCGTATCCTGTTGACGACCTTGCTTTTAAGAAAATCCTTGCCGTTTTAAGGATCACAGTTCCTTACACCGGAATGATACTTTCCACCAGAGAAAATGCACAAATGAGAAAAGAGGCACTTTCAATGGGCATATCCCAGATAAGTGCAGGGTCAAGAACAAATCCGGGCGGTTACAGTGAAGACCGCTCTCTTGAACAGTTCAGCCTTGGCGATCACAGATCGCTTGATGAAGTTATAAAAGATATTGCGTCAATGGGTTATGTGCCGAGTTTCTGTACCGGATGTTACCGTCTTGGAAGAACAGGAGCTGACTTCATGGATCTTGCTAAACCGGGACTTATAAAACACTACTGTCTCCCTAATGCTTTGACAACATTTGCAGAATATCTGGTCAACTACGGATCTGCAGAAACCCAGATAGAAGGGTGGAAACTCATAGAAAAAATGGTGAGTGATATCCCTGGTGATGATATAAAACAAAAAACAAGAGAAAACCTCGAACTTGCCAAAAAAGGTGTTACAGATTTATATGTGTAGGGAAAAATGAGAAAAGAAAAAGATATGATAGGTGAAGTGGAACTCGATGAGAGTTTTCCTTTTGGTATAAACACTTACAGAGCTATAGAAAACTTCAGCTTCAACGACGAGATCATCCACCCTTCAATTTTTAAAGCTCTGATCGAAGTAAAAAAAGCATGTGCGGTTTCCAATCAGATCGCAGGACTGCTTGATGAAGAGATATCTGAAGCTATTCAAAAAGGGTGCGACAAGGCAATTGCCGAAGATATAATTCCAGCTCTCAACCCTTATCAGGGTGGTGCCGGAACATCCATGAATATGGCGGCAAATGAACTTGTTGCAAACTTTGCACTTAAGTCGATCGGGAAAAGTTTCGGAGATTACGATATAATAAACCCGATAGATGATGTGAATCTTTCCCAGTCAACCAACGATGTCTTTCCTACGGCAGTAAAAATAGCAATAATAAGAAGTTTAAGGAAACTCCACGAAAAAACTGAGACTCTTCTCAATGTTCTTCAAGAAAAGGAACGGGATTTTTCAGGAATTTTAAAAATCGGCAGAACTGAAATGCAGGATGCAATGCCTGTTTCTCTCGGACAGGAATTCGGTGCATGGGCGGAAGGTGTTTCAAGATTCAGATGGAGACTTTCCAAAGCTCTTGACTGGATAAGAGAAGTAAATATAGGTGGAACTGCAGTAGGAACAGGGATCAATGCCGACACAGAATATCTAAGAAACATTCCTGACCAGTTAAGAAAAATTGTTCAGGAACCTGTTTCAGTTTCAAGGAACGGAGTTGATTCAACGCAAAATGGTGATCAGATAGTTGAAATAATGGGAATCCTTAAAACAGGAGCAGTTGTCATTAAAAAAATATCTTCAGATATAAGGCTTCTTTCAAGCGGACCTGAATGCGGAATAGGGGAGCTAATTCTTCCTGCGATGCAGCAGGGCTCTTCGATAATGCCTGCAAAAGTAAACCCTGTGATGGCAGAAGCCGCAGAGCAAGTGTGTCTTGAAATAATTGCAAGTGACAACTCTGTTGCCCACGCAGTTTCTCAGGGCAATCTTGAACTCCAGCAGTTCTTCCCTTTCATAGCACATAAAACTGTTCATGCAATAACACTTTTTGGCGGAATGCTCGAAAAATTTGCTGTCATGGTATCAGGCATAACTCCAAATGAACCGAAAATAAGAAGCTACATTGAATCCTCAACAGTTGTTGCGACATTGCTTGCTCCGACAATAGGACATGAAGTGATGGCTCAACTTGTTGTGGAAGCAAGGAAAAGTAACAGAAAAATTTATGACCTTATTCTTGAAAAGAACCTTATTTCAAAAGAAAAACTCGACAAACTTCTTACCCCTGAAATAATGGCAAGCCCCGGAATGGCTGTGATAGAGGAATAAAAAGAGAAAACAGATTTGAGATCTCATATCTTTGCTCCGTAATGCAATCTATGGCAATTTTTGCCCGTCTCTTTGCAGTATAATGCAAACGACATGTTTGTTAAGTTAGGGATTCTTGACACTTCATAAAC
>SLGQ01000227.1 GCA_007136595.1 Candidatus Sumerlaeota bacterium
AAAAAAGTACTTTTCTATTTCATCTATAACTTTGCCATCAACTTCTTCAATAAAAAGGCTTGATAAGGGTGTTAGGTAATTGATCTTCTCACCTTTTTTAGAATGTAGGTCGTCCAACTCCTGAGCGATTTCTTTGCATTTTTTTTGGGATAAATTTGTTTGAATTCTTTGGTATTCCGTAATTACTCCTTTAATAGAATTCAAAGTATAGGAAACAGAGATGTTTTCTTCAATCCTGATCATAAGATCCAGAAAACTTCTGAACAACCTATATCCTAAAACATTAAGGATAATATGAAAAGTTTTATCATCCATGTTTTGATCTTTTTTTCTAATCCTCCACAAACGAAGGTGTTGCTTGATTAGTTTTGATTTCTCAGGTTCAGCTGCGATAGTTTTTACATTATCGAAATAAAATGAAAGCAACTTTTTTTCACTCTTTTCTAATATAATATCTTTCCTTATTGACGAAATTGAGCCCTGATCTTTATAACCGTAATTATTGATTTTCATCCAATGACTTTCTTCAACTAGTATTCTTTCCGGGAAATCGTACTCTCCAACACATAGTTTATCAAACAACTTTTTATCGTCAGGCTCAACCTTATATAAAACTGCCACAATTGAATATGTAGGTGCTTTGGAATATGATGTTTTCTTTTTCTCATATATTTCAATCCTGTCAAGAACCTTAAGCCTGATGTTCATGAACAGTTCTATATTCACAGAATTCCGTTCGATATAACAATTACAATTCTTAAGTATGTTATCGTAGTTATTTTTCCACTTACTGAACATGTCTTCAATGGTATTATAACCAGAAAAGTCTTTGTGGTTTCGTATTTTGATGTTTTCCAGCATATAGTCTAAATCTTTGATCTCTTCTCTAGCCTTAAAATATCTTTTATAAATTCCCTTGAATATCAGATCAGCAAGTACCTTATTATCCGTTTCTTTTAGAAAGTACTTCATGGCCAATAATACACGCCTTGCAACCAAGATCTTATGAAATATCTTAAACTTGTCATCAAAATCACCTGTCAATCCACCCCTTATCCCATCGAATGGTGGAACAATCAGATGTTCTTTCATCAGCGCTTTATACCAATCTGAGCTGCTATTATCCTTATTTGAAAAAAAATGCTTGATATTTTCCACATACCTTGTAGCCTCACTTGAAACTTTATCTTCAAGAATCCCGAACTTTTTATTAGTTCTAAAATCAGCATAAAAGTCCTCGTATTGTTTCCATTTTCCTGAAGGCTGTCTTAACAAACTTTCATATAGCTCATCCCCAGTCTCAATAATTTTTTCAACTAATCGATCGGGTTTATTAAGCTCCGTTTTCCTGAAATATTGATCTTTCTTCAATCCAGGAAGATTCTGTAATACCACTTCCTTAGCATAACCCGAGTAAACGATAAAATCTGTAAGTCTGTGCTTACTTTGTAGAAAGCTTATAAAATCATAACCCTGTAATCCTTTACAGTTTCCATATTCGTCTTCCAGTCGATAATCAACGATTGCTATAGTGATGAAGTTAAATATATCTTGCTCAATAAAAGAAACAGCTTCATTATAAGTTTTTGCCTGATGAACTTTGATATTGCTTTCTTTCAGCTGTTTCACCAATTTCTCTGTTTGCTTAGGCTGATCATCAAGAATTAAAATCTCCCATCCTTCATGTAATGGATAAGACACCTGAACACCTGATTTTTCATCAAAAAAGCAAAGTAAATTCTCATCTGTAAACCTACTATTTAAGAAAAAAATAATTCTGTCTTCATCATGAATCCCATCAAGTTCTATTTCTAAGCGGTTTAACTCTTCTATTAACCCCAAAGGCAAGGGACTAAGTCTTCTTATCTTATTCGAAATGTCTTTTATAACGCTTTTTCTCATTTCAATTGGCATGCCGGGAACTAAGGCTGCTGTTTTTGTGTGGAGTAACCTGCTGACTTCTTGCCTGATGCCGCAAAATGAGGATTGAACATCAAATAGCGATTGCTGATTCAGTGCACGAACTGTATAGTCAATCATTTTTGCATCCGGAAGTTGCAAAAAATAATGCCCCATTGAACTGATTATTGAGCCACTGGGTTGAGTTTTAAAATAGTTTTCGGGCAACCAGGAAAAGAAGAAAACAGGAAGGGTAATGCCCGCAAGTCTCATTTTTTGGACCAAGGTGATGCCAAAGAAATCTGCATATTTATGATTATACCAGTTAAGTTCAACAGGTAAAAAGATTGCCATAAAATCATCCAGAAAGTTCTTCAGATTCGGGTTTACCATTATACCTTCATCCCTATCATAAAAAAAATCTTCTTTCTGAGAACCCTTAAGATCAGATTCGATAAAAAATTCTGGCCTTTCAAGAATAGTAAGATTTCCTGGTTGTAATTCAGAAAATAATTCTTTAAAATTAGGATTTCCTTTCCCGTCAAGGGGGTGTTTGATTAGCAAATAATGCAGTAAACGAAGTCTGTTAGGATCATCTGTTGTAAACAAATCTGAGTGCCACAATATCAATACTCTTTTGTTTTTTTTCATGCTAGTTCCAATTAGTATATTCAGTTGCCAAATTCTGTCTTTAATCTTAAATATTTAAAATGCAAAATGGGATAAAATGCTTTTAAGGTTAATT
>SLGQ01000061.1 GCA_007136595.1 Candidatus Sumerlaeota bacterium
AAGTTCAGTAAAGCCGATTATCCCATTTAGCGGAGTTCTTATTTCGTGGCTCATATTGGCAAGAAATTCAGATTTTGCCTTACTTGCCGCTTCAGCCAGATCTTTCTTTATTTTCAGATCTTCTTCCCTTTCCTGCTGGATCTGTCTCTCATTTTCTCTCAGCTCGTTCATATCGTTTCTGATAAGCTCAATTGATTCTACAAGATAAGAAAGGGGATTGTCGGGAGAAACCATTGAAGATGGAGTTTTATCAATATCTTCCCATTGAAGAGTGGCAAAAGCATTGCTCAACTCTTCAAGGTCAGTTGCAGTTACAACTATATCCTTTTCAAAATCAACAGTCTGCAAAAAACCTTCTGAACTGTTTATTTTCTCAAAAACCTCTTCAACGCTGTCGGAAATTATATAGCGGGCATTTAAGAACGGGGAGAAAGCTTTTATAAGAGCTCTATTGAAACTGTCTGGATTAATAATTATTCGTGTTGCATTGTTGTTTTTCGTATCGGCAACCCCTTTTTTGACACCTTTTGCAAACAGTTGTCTTAAACGGAAGGGTTTAATAGCTGCAAGGTGTGTAAAATCGGTCAAAAGATACGGGATGTTTATGAGGTTGTTTTCCTGCATCACTTTTCTTGCCAATTTATCACAATTGGGCACATCTTCAGGATCGCTGAGTGTTCCATGCAAAGATACATAAAGAAGATATCCGGGAATGCAACCGATTTTATATTGAAAACCTGTCTTTGGATTGGAATAGACCCATTCCGGCTTAAAAACAAGGTCTTTAAATCCTAAAGATCTGTTAAAATCCAAACCTGATAATATTTTTTGTGCCGCAACAATAGCATCTGAATAATTCACGACAGAAACCGCTTTGAACTTGCTCGGTTTAAAAAACCTTGAACTGTGATTGACAAAAGGTTTGATCCATGAAGGCTCTTTAATAAATATTACTCCAGCCATCGTATCCCTTTGTTCATGAAAAAGGTACATCTGTAACTTTATGTTTTTAAAAGAAAGTCGCCCTTTAAGATTTGAAAGATCCCTGATCTGCAAATATGGTTTTATGACACCTGCTGCATCACAAAAAGCTTCTGCTAATTTATAGAGCTTTTCCAGATTTACATTTTTATAACTACCTCTGCTTTCAAAATATACGATATGGTCTCCGATTTTTTTCAGCGTTGTGTAGTAATCCTCATTTATCTGAACATCGGTAAACTCAGGAAGAGTCACAATATTAAGCCCGCTTACCGGGCATTTTGTTTCCAAGTTATCCACTTTATTTAAACCATCCCAAATCTCTACTGCAGAATGTTATTGGATTTGATAATTACTGTCAAGAATTCAAGTTTTTAGGGATAGAGGTTTTTCTTAAAACTTATATTGAGCGGCAAACACGATTCTATCAAGTGCTATGTAGTACCCGGCATATTTCCTGTGCTCAAAATATCTGTTCCCGATGGTTTCATCGCTCCACTTTTTGTCTTTAATGAAGTGAACTATGGTTGTCAGAGAAAAGTTGTCCGAAAACTCCATGTTAAGCAGAGGTCCGAACCGTACCATAATGAAGTCGCTTCCCCATCCTGAATCCATTTTTGAACGGTTTTTGTGGGTAATGTGCTGTTCTGTTTCTATATGAATTCCCGCAAGATTAAATACTTTGGAAAAAGGCATTAAATAGCCTCCGAAATAGGTCCCAAGAAACTGCCAGCCATTAAAATTTTCTCCCCAGTCATTCAGATACTGCCAAGCGGTATTGTCATCTGCGTTTGAATAGATTCTATTTCTGAACTTGGCAGTTGCACTTATTACAAAATGGGAATAATCGCTTTTTATCAAAGCACCGAGGTCAAACTGAAATGTTGCTGAAAAAGACCGGGTATAGACTATTCCTGAAAATGATTCATATAACGGCTTTTCATATTCTTTTCCGGGCAGATTCCGCCCCAAACCATTAAATGAAAGAAATCTCCAACCAGTTCCAATTCTCTGTTCCGCTGTAAAATAGAGAAAAGCAATAAATGTCCAGTCCATGACAAATGCTGTCTCAAAGTGAACCGGAGAAAGCTCGTTCAACATTGTCATGTTAAGATTGTTATTTGAAAACAAAGGACCATCTTTCTGTAAAAATGGTGCTCTGTAATTAAAAGAAAGCTGTCCTTTAAGTTCTGCACTTCCCCAACCTTTGCCTACACTTTGCCCCGGATCATTTTCCAAATGCGGAAGGGACTGAACATGTCCCCCCTGTATCGGTATTAATCCACCATCTTTCCCATATCCGAAATGGTGTGGGGGGTAATATGCAGCAAAGAGTCTGAATTTAGTTTCATAGTGGTTTTCTTTTTCATCTGAATAACAGCTAAGCACTTGAATTAATATTAGAATTAAAACTACAGCCTTCATTGAGACCTTATCTTACAGGCAGATCAAAATGCCAGTCGTCATATACCTTACCTTTAAAAATATAGTTGTAAATAGCATAGTTGCCCATCACCCGTTTAACATAGTTCCTTGTTTGAAAAATCGGAATATCTTCAATGTATTCATCTATTTCCATTTCAGGGTTGTTGTTAACCCATCTTCCCACCCTTCCCGGTCCGGCATTGTATGCAGCGGCGGCAAGAGGAACATTTCCGTCAAATCTTCTTAAAAGATCGGAAAGATATCTGATGCCGAACCTCGCATTGGTGAGAGGTCTTTTTAGAAGAGAAGGGGTTATTTTTCCGTAATTTTCTCCATTAGCCAGAATTTGTGCTGTTGATGGAAGTATCTGCAAAAGACCTATGGCGTAACTTGTTGATATTGCTGCTACATTAAAAAGACTTTCCTGCCTTGCTATTGAAAAAACAAACATAGGGGGAACATTATAAAAATCTGCGTGAGCAAGGATTTCTTCTTCAAAAGCTATTGTATAGATATATTTGAAGTATTCTCTTGATGCCGCTGAAAAATTGCTTATCGATGTTATCATTCTTGTCGCCATAGAGTGAAAATCAACAGTTCTTGCGGCATAACTGGTTACAAGTCTGTCCATTTCTCCGCCACTGTTGGTGATGGTTCTTCTGGCAAGTCTGAGTATCCGCCTTGTTCCTGCTCTGTCTCCGACTGCCATGGCGGCAATGATCCATCCAGTTTCCGAAATGAGATCCTGATCCTGAAAAAGGATCTCCCCATAGGTTTCTTCCTCTTCAACTTCAGGACAGTTATATTGATGGTGCTTTACTCTGCCTGCTGCAAGAGATCCGTAAAATGAAGCCGGGAAAGTTTGTGCAAAATGGCAGAAAACAGCATAAGCCTCTTCTTTATATCCTCTGTTTTCAAGCACTCTCGCTTTCCAATATTCGGCTCTTCTTCCTGAGTAACTCATTTCTTCTGAATCAGCAATAATTCCGTCCAGTATGTTGGCAGCTCCGGCAAGATTGCCGATCCTGTAGTATGACCAGAAAAGAAGAAATCTCGCAACATCTATCCTTCCGTGATCGGGGTATTTGTGAATATAAGATGAATAAAGCCCGATGGCTGTTCCAAACTGAAGATCCAGCCTTGACATATCAGCCGCATCATAAAGAAATTGAGCGGCAGCATCATCATTTCTGTCAAGAAAATAGTTGTACCCTTCAAAGTTGAGGTCTATTGATTTTTGATTGTTACCCAGAGCTGCCTCGGTATAAGAATATTCCGAGTAAAATTTATAAAGATCGGCACTGTCCAGTTGATCTTTGTTGAGACTTTTTTCCAGTCTTCTGTATATTGCCTGTGCCCTGGCATGCTGCCTCAGTTTCGTGTATGACATTGCCCTGTAAAGATGAGCTCTCCATGCGTAAGGATCATTATATCCTTCCCTTCCATACCAACCTTCGGCAATATTAATTGCACGGGTGTATCTCACTTTTTTATAGTTGTATTCAAGTGTCCACATTCTGAACTCATTAAGTTCATTCCCTGAAAGTTTATTTGAGTAGCTGTCAAAAAGTTTCGAGATCGAATCATAAAAAGATTCACTGAAATTTATCTGGAGTCCTCTCACATAATACAATGCTTTGCTGACATCTTTTTTTAAAAGTTCCCTGATATAGTAAGAAGTGAGCTCCGAATTTGCAAGTTGGCGGTAATCTTCCATAAACCTTGATACATCTCCACTCAAATAAAGTTTTCTGAGATAAGTGCCGTAAAGCAAGTCAGAGTATTCTTTATCAAGAAGTCCCATGTAGGTTTTAAGCTTTTCTATTGAAATTTCTTCCCATTTTTTTTCAATGAAAAGATATATTCCTATATTTCTATGGTCTTGATGAAGTGACTCGATTATTTGCTCTATTTCTTCAGCCGGATCGTCACTGTTAATTTTTTCAAGAAACACTATCTTGCATGAAAAATGATCGCCCTCTTCACAGAAAGACACTTTTTCTTCGTGGGAAAACCCTGAATAATAAAGGTTTTTTTCTCTTATATGATTTTCAATGTTGCTCCCTTCAAAATTGAACTGAAAAGAAGTTGTCAGCAGAAGAGCGGTCAAAAATCCGGAAAAAAGCATAATTACTTGTCCTTTATAAGGGCGATGGATGAATTTGTCTGTTTTGCAAGAATTGCACTTAACTGCCATAGCAGTTTTGCGCCGAGAACCGGGTTTTCCGAAATCATATTTTGAAGTTCGGAGCGCTTAATGACAAGAAAAGTTGAGGGCTTATCAACAAAAAGATTGAAATTGGGTTTTTCATCTGTAAGAAAAGCAACTTCACCAATATGGTCACCGTTATAAAAAGTGTTAATGTGTTTGGAACCTTTTAATGAAGAAACCTTTCCCTCAAGGATTATATAAAGTTCCGGATCTGAAACAGCGGCTCTGTTTATAACATCATATCTGTTATATGTCCTTATTTCCGCTTTATCCATGACACTCAGCATATCTTTATATTCCAGTCCTTCAAAAAGTGGAATGTTTCTTACAGCATCAAATCTTTTTATAATTTCTTTAGTTTCTGTAACCTCTTCCGTAGAAGAACCAAAAACACTTATTATTATTGCTGTAATATTGTCTCCGGCGCCGTTTTTATATGTTTTTTCTATAAAACTGTTCAAAGTTGAACTTAAATATTTATCTTCATTTTCAGGTTCGTGATCTCTTAGAGTAAGAAAAGCTTGAAGTGTTTCATCACCGTTTTCACCTAAATAGTTGTATAAACCGTCGGAACATAGAAGATATCGGTCATTGGGAGCTATCACGAAAGAAAGTTTCTCCGGTTCAATAAATTCCTGAATACCTACGGCTCTTGTAAGCATTCCTGAAATCCTTTCATCAAAGTCAATCTGCTGATCCCCATATTGTTTTCTATAGTCATTTGCCACAGTATGGTCTGTTGACAGCAGGGTTATCTCATTTTCCCTTACCATATAAAGCCGGGAATCTCCTGCATGAACCATAAATCCGGTATCTTCAACTGCAAGAAAGATCGTAAGGGTGGTGCCCATTCTCCCATTTAACTTCAATTCATCAGCTTTTTTGTAAACTTTTGTGTTCGCCTTGATAAGAGCGTCTGCTAGCATTTTAAGAACCTGAGCCCTGTTTTCGGAACTTTCGCTCATCAAATAAGCTTCAATAACAGCTTTACTGTTTTTTACGAATTCTGAAACTGTTTTGACGGCAAGTGCTGAGGCAACTTCTCCATACCTCTCCCCCCCCATTCCGTCAGCAATAGCAAAAAGACCCATCTCAGGCATATCTATAAATGAATCTTCATTGTTCGCTCTTTTTTTTCCTTTGTCTGTTATGCCAAGAGAAAGAAACTGCATATATCCACCAAGAAAAACCTTTAAAAAATATACTCTATCGTTTCGGAATAGTCAATTTTTAGAAAGATCTGAAAGGTTAAAGATTGCTTTATAGCAAAAAGTGTGATAACAAAAGGGGTATTTTAGTCTGCTCCGCAAAATACCGAACATTATGGAAACTTAATTGGAGAATTTGATGACACTTATTTCTTTCGAGAGCTTGGATTTGATAAACCCTATAAAAAAAGCTCTTTCTCTTGAGGGCTACACGATACCCACACCGATACAGGCAGATGCTATACCATTGATGCTTGCTGGAAAAGATATTTTCGGAATTGCACAGACAGGAACCGGTAAAACAGCAGCTTTTGCAATACCTATTCTGCAGCGGTTGTATGGTCAGCATAGTTCCGGCAAAAACCGTGAAATCAAAGCTCTTATCTGTACTCCGACTCGTGAGCTTGCTGTTCAGATAGGAGAAAGTTTTTCTGTTTACGGCAAGTACACAGGAATAAAAAGCACTGTTGTTTTCGGGGGTGTAAGTCAACTTTCGCAAACCAGAGCACTGGACAAAGGCGTTGATGTTCTTGTCGCAACACCTGGAAGATTGCTCGATCTTATACAGCAGGGTTACATCCATCTTGGAAACTTGCAAATATTTGTATTGGATGAAGCAGACCGAATGCTTGACATGGGATTTATTCACGACATTAAGAGAATCATAAGGGAACTGCCTGACAAAAGACAATCGGTTTGTTTTTCAGCAACCATGCCTCCGGAAATAATGAGACTTGCCGAAAAAATGCTTAAAGACCCTGTGACGGTCGAGGTAACTCCCCAGGCAACTACTGTTGAAATAATTGAGCAATCCGTTTATTTTGTTGACAAAGCCAACAAAAGGTCTTTGCTTTCACACATTCTTGAAAATGAAGCGGTTATTTCAGCGCTTGTTTTTACAAGAACAAAGCACGGAGCAGACCGTGTGGTAAAAGAACTTCGCAGAGCAAATATTGCGTCTCAGGCAATTCATGGGAATAAATCACAAAATGCAAGACAAAGAGCACTTAATGATTTTAAAAAAGGTGTGATCCGGATTCTTGTTGCAACAGACATTGCCGCTCGCGGAATTGATATAGAGGAACTTAGTCATGTTATAAACTATGATCTTCCCAATATTCCTGAAACCTATGTTCATCGTATCGGAAGAACGGGAAGAGCTGGAGCCGGAGGAATTGCAATATCATTCTGTGATATTGAAGAAAGACCATATTTAAAAGATATTGAGAAACTTATTGGAAGAAAAATTCCTGTTACAAAAGAGCATCCCTATCCTGCAGAAGAACAGGATCCGGCACCTGAACAGAAACATAAATCAAGACCGCATACAGGATCATATAGGAAAAACTACCGTAGAAATTGACCTGTAATTATCTAATCAATTGATTCAAGAATTGAGTAATATATCTCTGCAGCTTTCACTATTTGAGAAAAAGGGGCGGACTCATCCTCTCTGTGAGCTTTTTCGAGGCTTCCCGGACCAAGAATTATTGGTTTTACACCGTTATCCCAGAAATATACCGCATCAGAATCGCTGGGGAAATAGCTCGTCTCCCATTTAATCCCTAATTTTTTAAAAACATCCTGCAGTTTTGCAGCAAACGGTCCGGTAGCAGGAATGCTGTAACCTGAGTGGATGGTAATAATATTGAGTATCTCATCAATTCTTTTTTGATTTGGAAACAAAGACCGTATAAACTCTTCCAGCCCGACGATCATTTTGCCTGAAGGATAGTGAGGGGGAAGATGGAAATCGAGCAATGACTCACAATAGTCAGGAACCACAAATCCCGATCTGGAACTGAAAAGATCTCTTATGTTAAAAATTATCCCGTCTCCCATAGCATCCACAAATTCAGTTATTTTCAGCAGAGAAACCAACATTGTCTGCACAGCGTTTTCTTCTTTTTTGGCAAGAGATGCGTGCTTTTTTTTACCTTTAGTATGGAGACTTGCCTCAATGTAGCCATAGTGGTCAAAACATGGTTTTAATTGAGTAGGCTCACCGATTACAGCCCATGAAAAACTGTACTCTTCAAGAAACTTGTTGGCTCCATCTCCATATTCTTCTTCACCAACCAGCAAAGCCAGAGCCGCGGACGGCAACTTCCCCTTGTCTTCAAGAAAAGCATGAAAAGCTTCTATCATTGCGGCACAACCACCTTTCATATCACTTGTACCCAATCCGAAAACTTCGTCACCATCATGATCAAATCCGTAATGCTCATAATCAGATGCCGATACTGTGTCAAGATGACCGGCAAAACAGATTGACGGTTTGTTTTCCTCATCATAAATGATAATATTCTCTCTATCCTTCTCAACTTCCTGCAAAACGGGGTTCAACTTGTTTGCAATAAGATAATTATTTAAAAACTTAACGATTTTTTCTTCTTTGCCGGTAGGGCTGTAAATATCGACCATGGACGAAACAAGATTTAGCAGTCTCTCTTTTTTTACCGGCATTAATTGTTCCTTTTCCGGGAATTATCATCTCTCAAGCTGAGCGTAAGATAAATATGATCCTGAGGATTTTTAAAACCTTTGCCTTTGAAAAATTCTATTGCATTGTGGTTATCTGCCTGTGTGTCAACGATTATCATCGTTACATTTTCTTCTACCATAACTTCTTTAAATTTCTCAAAAAGCATAGATGCGACACCCATTCCGCCATACTCTTTGTTTACACCTGTCCAAACTAAATAACCGTATTTTCTGTTGGTTTTCTTTTCTATGACTGTGCCCAGAAGAAACCCGACAAATTTTCCATCGGCAAATGCGCTGAAACAGTATTCTGAACTGTCGTGATAAAAATCAATGATCTCATACTCATCCCAAATCCTGTAAAGATTTGGCATGGCACTAAGAGTAAAAAGCTTTTCCCCAAGATGGAAAGCAGGAGCAATATCATCGATTTCCATAGGTTTTACAACAATGTTATGGTCTTCACTTGAATTTTTCGCCATTGTTTTTTCAGACACTCTACTTATCATGTTTCCTCCTGCCTATTGAATTATTTTAAAAAACAATAACAGAGCAACCTTCGTCTTTTAATTCAATATATTCGGAGTCATCCCATTCATCTTCTGATGTATCGCCAGTATCTCCGGTATTTCCTGTGTTTCCTGTATCACCAGTATCTCCGGTATTTCCTGTGTTTCCCGTATCTCCAGTATCACCAGTGTCTCCGGTATCACCTGTGTTTCCGGTGTCACCAGTATTTCCGGTATCACCTGTGTTTCCAGTATTTCCAGTGTCTCCGGTATCACCAGTATCTCCCGTATCGCCTGGGTCTCCAACTTCAAGTTGCACATCTTTTTCTGTTTCAGCACCGGAAACAATTGTAATATCAACTTTTGCAGATTTATGCCCTGATGCCTGAACAGAAAGTTCATAGTCTCCGGGAACAACATTTTCAAAAGAATATGATCCGCCTGTTCCGGAATAAGTAGTTTCAGAACTGCCGGTGTTTTTCGGAGTTAAGACACAAAGTGCAGTTTCAATAGGGGTTCCGCCCGCTTTAGATGTGATCTTTCCTTTAAGACTTCCAAGAGGGTCACTGCCAACTTCTTCTATTCCTGTTGATGCCCAGTTGTCACCGGCATTCAATGTGGCAGGATAAACTGTTTTTGTAATAAAACCATCTTTACTGATCGTAAGACTGTAATCGGCAGTATTAAGATCGTTGAATCTGAAAAGTCCGCTCGCATCAGAATAAATTGTTGTTTCTACATTTGTGGTAAGATTTTTCAACACACACTTTGCATTGGAAAGTCTGTTTCCTTCTATATTTCCAAGTCCCGAGGAGAGATTATAGACAAATCCTCTCAGATAAGCTTGACCACCTGATCCGCTTTCAACCAGACCGGTTGATGCCCAGTTTGTATTTCCTGCAGGAACTGTTGCGTCCCTCGTTTTTGTGACAAACCCTGCTTTTTCAATTTTCAACTGATAATCGCCCGGATCAATATTTTCAAAAGAAAAAAGTCCGGTTGCAGAACTTGTCACCGTATGCGTATCGGTCCCTTTGGTCAAAGTGCATGTTGCACCTGCTATTCTGTTCCCCTCAACATTGTCTCCTTGTGATTCATTATAAACATATCCTTTAAGCCCTCCTTTTTCAGTTGGAGGAGGACCGTCAGTATTTTGAGGGGTTACTCCGTAATAATCGCAAACTGCCTGATAAGATGCAACAGCATGTGCCTGTCTGTTGGCGGGCTGTCTGATGATGTTTCCCTCGGTTGGGTTGTCTATAAAGAGTGCTTCCGAGAGAGCGGCGGGCATATTTGTTGCAGTAAGCACCGTAAAACTTGCATACTTAACACCTCTGTTATGCCTTTTAAGGTGTTCGAGAAGTCTTGTTTGAACTTTTGAGGCAAAATTGGCTGCATTAGTTCCCGACTTATATGCGTAAGTTTCTGTTCCATGTGCTGTTTTATTAAAAGCATTAAGATGATGAGAAAGAAATAGGTTCGCATTGTTGTTGTTTGCGATTGCAGCTCTGTTTTGCAGAGAAATAAAAACATCATCGTCCCTTGTCATAATAACTGTTGCACCGTGATTTTCAAGAAGGGGCTTTGTCCTTACAGAAATATCAAGCACCATATCAGCTTCAGTTATTCCGTCACCGAGTGCTCCCGGATCATGACCACCGTGTCCCGGATCTATACAGATTTTTTTCCCTGCAAGAGTTG
>SLGQ01000313.1 GCA_007136595.1 Candidatus Sumerlaeota bacterium
AAAAGTCAAGATGGAAAAAATAATAACTCCCACTTAGTGCCCTTCGTGCTCGGAGCCTGTCGTGTCGAAGTTGTACGAAGACAGGTGGTTTCAAGAGGCTTAATCGTTTACCACAAAGGACACAAAGGAAGACTCGGAGACTAGTAGACATTAAGACAATGAGTCTCAAAGTCTAAAAGCGAAGCGAGTCTTAGAGTCCTAAAGTCTTTTCCTATTCACCATTCCACTGTTCTCCATTCTACCTGTCCTGCCTATCTGCCCGTCTTGAGCGAAGTCGAAAGGAGTTCATCGAAGGACTGCGGCTTTGCCGCTTTCTGTTAAACAATTATTTCAAGGGCGATCCAGGGGACGACATTGAAGACAAAGAAAAGGATTTTATAGATTCCTATGAAAAGATACATGGCGAAAGTGAATTTTTCTTTTGTCATCGGGAACCATTTTGAGTGCATCTTATAAGCAAGATTCCCTGATACAGTCACCATGATAAAGGAAAATAAAAGAAATCCGAAATTGATGATCGTGCACCACATAAAAAAGACCTTAAGCATGTTGATATCCATAATGACCTCCAAAAGAAATTAAAAAACACTGAATTATATCACAGGAACTGAAAAAGGGAAAAAATTACTGCAAAGAATGAAAAGAGAGACTTTAAGACAATGAGATTTTAAGACAATGAGACATTAAGTTTAGTAATAATAACTCCCCTAACCCCTCTTTAAAAAAGAGGGGAATTGGTGCATTGCTCCCTCTCTTTGTGAAAGAGAGGGTTGGGGAGAGTTCTTTCAAAAAAAAAATCTGTGCCGAGCCTGCGGGATTTGTCTTCCCTTTATGGTTTTTTGAAGTTGACTATTCTGGTTTTTTCAGGCAAAATAGTTTTGCAATTAGTTTGGAGACTTATATGAAAAAAATCTTTACCTTATCATTTGTTTTGTTTTTTATTTCACTCTATGCAAACGAACACAAATTTGCAATAATTGCCGATTTTGGCGGAGACATGCTTCCCGCGAATGGAGTGTGCGGGGGAGGACCTTCAATGCCAAGAGGTCTCTGTATCAACAAAGTTGGTCCGGTTTTTTACTCAATTTATCCTGATGAGTACGATGCCCTTGTTTTTTTTACTACAAAACCTCTTGCCGGATTCAATGATCCGAAACAGGCTTTTATCACTAAAGCAGATATAAAAGGGATCGGCTATGATGTTGCACTGAGCAACCCGTCTCAAGTTGGTTCAGCAGGAAGACTGATGGTTTCAGCAGTGGTTGGCAATCTTGCGAGCTTCCCTGATGATCCGGATGGAACTTTTTCAATTGTGCCGATAAAAGGTGTTGAAGTTATTGCACATGAAATTGCTCACAGATGGCTCTCTTATGTAAAGGTTGACCACAATGACGGTGCAGGGAAAAGGGATATTTTAAGAGACTATGTTAATGAAAGTGCAGGGAATCACTGGTCGTGCTGGTTTAACACCGATGGTTCAGTTCAATATGGCGGAACTCTTGCTGACAATGGGGATGGCACATTTACCGATACATTCGGACCGAGAAAATTCAGTCAGCTTGATCAATATCTTATGGGAATCAGGCCTCCTGAAGAAGTTGACCCGATGTATTATGTAAGAGTCGGATACAGTCTCAACGGCTGTCCTGATATGCCCGGTCAACCGGGAACCACAAAAATATATACCGGACAAAAAATTGAATTCGGAATTGAAGATATTATCAGAGCTAACGGAGCAAGAGAACCTGCCTCATCTCCATGCCACTTGAAAGTGGGTTTTGTACTTGTCCATCATCCCGATTTCTATCCCTTACCGTTTGAGCTTGAAAAAGTTGAAAATTACCGTAAAGCACTTGAAGATTGGTGGATAACTGCGACTGACGGCAGAGGCTCGATTGATACCGACATAAGAAGATGTGGAACAGGGACGGATCAGTGCCCCGGAGCGGCTGACATTAACTGTGAAGAAACAGAACCGGAATTGCCTGATGATGACATTGCCACTGATGATAATAATACAGATGACAGCGACCATACAGGCATCAATGATAAAGATACTGAAACACCTGACAGAACAGTTGAAGATAACGATGACAAAGAAGCTGAAATATCTGATGAAAAATCAGACAACAAAGAAAATGATACGGATGAAACATCCACATCGAAAAAATCGGGAGGCTGCGCCCTCATAACTGTAAAGTAGCCACCGCAAAGGACGCGAAGGAAGACTCGGAGACTTTTCAATACCCCCTTGATCCCCCTGAAACAGGGGGACAAAGAACTGAGGGGATACTGTATGGCTGACACAAAACCAAATAGCAGAACTTTTTCAGAAAGATCGCTCAACTATAGCTGAACATATCATAAATATTTATGCGGAAGGGGAGTTGGAAGAAACTTCAACTTGTGGGAAATTCCCACAAGTTCGAATGGAAGGAGGTAGAAAGGTAACTCGAAAAATTGACTACTTTAATCTTGATGTTATTCTTTCAGTTGGGTACAGAGTCAATTCTAAAAGAGGAACCCAGTTCCGTATATGGGCAAACCAGATATTGAAGGACTATCTTCTCAAAGGTTACGCACTTAACCATCGAATTGAAAGAATAGAAGAAACGCTTTTTGAACACGAAAAAAAGTT
>SLGQ01000339.1 GCA_007136595.1 Candidatus Sumerlaeota bacterium
AACTTATGAAATGTTCGGCGGAGATATGGATCTTGCCTTAAGAGTTATACAGGACGAAATAAGGCATGTGTTCCATGAAGTGAAAACTTTAGTTCTTACAACTGCACAAAACGAGTTGCCAGCTAACTATTTCGCTTCTTTCAGCTCAATGTATCAGGATGCAAATATGGGTGGGGGAGATTTCTGGTTTACTACCCCCTGGACATCTGTTTTACTAGGCAATCTTTTTCACATGATCGAAGACAGCTTTGCACACAACATGAGAGTGCTTGATATTGAAAACAACAAAGTTCTCATAGCAACCCTTCTCTACGGAGAATTTCAAAAAGAGAATAACCCTTCTGAAATATATCGTTTTCTTCATGACAGCAACAGAAATTTCACAAAAGAGCTTGGAATGGTGGAAGATTTTGATCCCAACGATCTTGACAGAATGCAACACCACTATTCATATACCGAATATGGGGAGCTTGTTCTTTCAGATATTCCTGAATTTGATCATTACTGCAAATTTGATGGATCGGATTGTAAACAGCGGGCAAATTTTTATGAATCCGACGGAAGACTTTTAAGCTCTATGTATCTTCATCCGTCACTTGCAATGTATGCTGTATATGAATTTCTTGATGCTCTTTTTTATGCTGTTGAAAATCCTGACGATCCTTTAACTGCTGAGGAAATGCTGGAGCAATTTATTGATAAATATTACACTTCCGCTTACGATTCTTTTTCCGGATACATTACAAAAAGAAACCACGACATAGGTGCAATTCATCCAATATACAGAGAACTTGATTTTCATAATTATCATTTCGTTGATGTATGGAGAGATTCGAGACTTAGCGACAGAATACAGGATGGCAAAATGGGGTTTATTCTTCCGTGGGTTGACAAAGACAGCAGAAACGGAGAGTTCAGAAAAAACATTTATGGGCAGAGGATAGTTGTCCAGCCGCACGATACATTAGATGGAATGGATGAAACTACCGGGATCTTTTATGTGGAAAAGGGACATTTGTTTCTATTTCCTTCATGGAACAGAGAAAGGATCGATGAAGTGATCGAGTATGTCCCTGATGTTGAAAATTACTTTACTGTTTCTGAGGATGGAGAATACCTGGTTCGTGAAAATGAGATCATCATTAATGAAAAATCGGAAAACGGGCTTTACAAACCTTTTGCATTTGCTTTTATTCCTGCCGGATATAGACTTTGTTTCCATTATGAATCTGAGCCGATCATTTTTAAATCTTCCAGCACAATATGGTACGATGACAGCAAAGATTTTTACAGATGTTTTTATGGTGGTATGAATGGAAGAACTGCCCATATTAATTTTCACATAAGAAAAGGGACACGGCTTTATCTCCTCCCTGTTGACCTTGATCTTGATGGAGTCCCTTATCTTAGAGGATACAGAGATGAAATTTATCATGATAACTGTCCATTTGATTTTAATCCCGATCAGAATCCTGAAGTTTGCAGTGAACCTGAAGAAGAAGAACCTGATGATTCTGAAGAAACCGGAGACGATGATTTTTCTGATGTTGAAGAACCCGATTTCCTTCAAGAAGATGAAGATATTTTTGAAATCAAAGATGATCCTGATGCTGTTTTTGATTTCGATGGTTCAGGAAGAGGTTGCGGTTGCACCCTGGTTTAACACAATCCTAACACAATCTTCACGAGGGCTTTACTTCCGTTTGTAATATACAGCCGTGTGTTTTAGATCATTGTGAGGTACAAATGAAAAGACTGATTTTTATTACTATGCTGATTATCCCGGTTTTTGTGTTTTCGTGCAAAAATGCGGCAAAAGAGCTTGAAAAAAAAGGGGTGGAGTTTTCTGAAAGATCTTTTCTTGAACAGGTGGAAAACGGTAACACTGAAGCGGTTAAGCTGTTCATTGAGGGCAAAATCAATATAAATGCTGAAAATGAGAACGGCAGAACAGCTCTCATGATAGCATCCATGTATGGATTTACGGAGATAGGAGAAATTCTTATCAACGCAGGTGCTGATCTGAATGCTCAGGATAACGCCGGACTTACAGCTCTCCATCATTCAATAATAAACGGCACCGTCCTTTTCAATATTCTTGTAGCAAGCGGAGCAGATCTTCATAAAAAAGATAGTGAAGGGGATTCACTTCTTCACTCTGCTGCAAGATTTAAAAGAAAAGAGATGTTTGACAGGCTTATGCTGGAAAATATTCCGTTTGATATTCCAAACAAGGAAGGTTTTACACCGCTGTCGATGAGTTTATATTCAAGGGAGTTTGGAATAGCAGAAACATTGATAAAAAAAGGGGCGGATCTCAACTTTAAAAACAGTGGCGGAGTTACTCCGTTTATGCTTGCTGTAAGTGCCGGCAGAAACAGCCAGCCCGAAATTGTAAAACTTATGATAAAAAAAGGGGCGGATATTCACAAAGTTGATTCCGAAGGAAAAACGGCACTTTTTTATGGTGTGGGGAAAATATGGATAGATGTAACGGAAATTCTTCTTGAAGCCGGTGCTGATCCTACAGTTGTTGACAAAAGAGGGCGCACAGTCCTTGACCTTCTTACCGGAGAAGGGGAGAAAGAAAAAAGAGCGATAATCAGAAAAATTATCGAAGCAAAAATTAACTCAAAGCTAACATCGGGCACACAAAATATTAACTTTAAGCAATTAGGATAAAAGGGTACGAATTTGACCCTGTGTCGAATGGAGTGAACATGGAAATGAAGAAAATGGTTTTAAGTGTCGGCTTAATGATGATTCTTTTTACTCCCGTATTTATTTCGGGACAAAGCTATGATTCGTACGAAGATGATCTTTTCATGGATTCTTTTGAACAGGAAGCTGAACAGGAAAAAGACTTGTTTATTGATGACTATGAGCCGGAATTTAAAGAAGAGGAATTTGAAGAAGAAATGCCGGTTTCTGATGTCCCTGTGCAGGTGCAGGAATCTGATGCCGTTCCGGAAGCTGTAACGCCCGGGAAAGAAACAGAACCGGACTCTGCATGGTGGTGTGTAGGCAGTTGTGATATGTCAAGAAAGAAAAATCCGGATGACCGTCTTTATCTTTACAGGTGGAACGAGGGAAATGCCGGAATTTGGATGGGAGGTCTTGTTCAAACGAGATATACTTCCATAAATGATGACAGCAACATGCCTGACGGTTCAACAGTTGACACTTTTGCTTTGCAGAGAGCCAGACTTTCATTTAATGGAAAACTTGCAAAATGGGCAGGTTTTAAGCTTGAACTGAACCTTTGGGATGCAGTAACACATGAAGTTTCTCCGGAAGAAGCTTATGCCGATTTCCCTTTGATCGAATATTTCGGATTAAAAGCCGGACTTATAAAAGCTCCTGTTATGTATCAAAGAGCAATGTCGGGAGGAAATCATCTTTTTGCCGATGAAGCTATGGTCATCTCCCAGAAAACAACTCAGATAAAAGGGTTTAATGCTAAAAAAAGTTTGAGGGCATTTCCTTCAAAAGATCTCGGTTTCATGGTTTACGGAGATCTTTTCCCCTGGGTTCATCTTGATGCCATGAAAAACTGGCCCAAAGGAATTTTGAGGTACTACTTTGCTTTTCAAAACGGTTACGACATGAAAAAAGGTACCGGCAGAGGAGATGCGGCAAGTTATACCTTGAGAATTGAAACCAATCCTTTCGGGTACCGTTCATATAATGAAAGTTCGTGGAAAATAGATGATCCTTACCTTATGTTTTCTTTTAACTGGGGGAAAAGTGTTGACCTTGAAATACAGGATGATGAACAGCAAAAAGATGCCTACATGCTCGGTGTTGACGGAATTTTTGCATGGCAGGGGATAGCTGTTTCAGGGGGATGGTTCATTTTTAAAAGTGTTTACCCCACCTCATTTGAAAGAAAAAAGATCGATGCGGGAGAATCTTTTGACTCAAGTTGGCAATCTGACGGGTTTTATGTTCAGGCGGCGGCATTTGTTCCGCTTGCTTTCTGGAAGATCGATTTAAGAAGACACCTTGAACTTAAGTTCAGGTTTGAAGAGTTCGATCCTTTCGGATTTATAAGCTCAAGTCTTTATACAGAGAGCATGATAGAAGAGTTTCATCCGATCGGCATCAATACTCCTCAGGACAGAAAAACAAGGGTTTCAACTTTCGGAGCAAATGTTTATTTTGATCTTGCAGGCTGGAAAAACCGTATTAAACTGAGTTTTGACTACTCCATAAGAGATGAAATCCAGCCTTTTAGAGATATTAACGACTTGGATGATACCGGAAGAGGACGGTTGAAAAATGTTCAGATAAGGAATGATATGTGGATACTTCAGTTACAATTGGCACTTTAGTAATATTTTTAGCGAGGGAAGTCATGAAAAAGATTTTAATTATTTTATTTACACTGTTAATTGCTACTGCCTGTGATGTTCAGGATAGCGGCGATCTGCTTGGCGGGAACAATCAGGATAAGGGAAACACTGGAAACACTGGAAATACCGGGGATACCGGAGATACCGGAGATACCGGCAACACAGGGGATACAGGTCAAGCTGCTGAATGCGGGAACGGTATTGTTGAAGAAGGAGAAGTTTGTGATGGCGGCGTTAAACCTTGCTCTGATCTTGGATTGGGCGAAGGTGATGCCGATTGTCTTGCCGATTGTTCAGGCTGGGACACTTCAAGCTGTGAACTTCAGGCTGAATGCGGGAATGGTATAGTTGAAGGGACAGAAGAATGTGACGGAAACACTGAACAGTGTGAAAATTTAGGCAACTTTTCAGATGGTATTGCCACATGCAATGATGACTGCACATGGAATTTTTCAGAGTGCGAAAGTGCCGTTGAAACATTGCAGGATCCTACTTGCGGGACTCATCTTGGGAATCAGGAAAGAAATGAGTTTAAATCATTTGTCGAAGAAAGAGTTCTGGGAGACAATCCGCAACCTCAGTATTTCAGATTGAGCTGGAGATCTGAACCTGCAATATCAATGGTGGTAACATGGACAACTAAAGACAGCTCCGCAACCTCAATGACAAAATCAACGGTTCTTAGAGTGAGCAGAAACTCCGATATGTCCGATTACATTGAAATAAGCGGTGAAAACAATGGTCCAATGATAGGTTCAGCAAGAACTCTGCCATATAACAGTGCTTGGAAAACAGTACATGTCGCTGAAGTTTGCGGACTTGAACCCGACACAAAATATTACTATCAGGGAGGAGGAATAGGAGCAGATGGAACCGAGGTTTTCGGAGAGATATATCACTTCAGAACAGCACCTGATCCAAGACTTCCTTATGAAGATCACAAATTTACATTTGTTGCAATGGGAGATAGCAGAGGAGCTGCTGCAAGACTGGCAAGAACTCTTAGAGGGGCAATGACAGAAGATCCTCTTTTTGTAACTTTCGGCGGTGATTTCGTTGATGATGGAACCAACCAGAACCAGTGGGATGAAATGTTTGAAGCAACAAAAGATACTTTTCCTTATGTCCCGATAATGCCTGTTCATGGAAACCATGAAAAAAGTTCTCTGAATTATTTTGCACAGTTTTCTCTTCCGGGACACGAAAGATGGTACGGAATGGTTATAGGCAACGCCGTTTTTGCCCAGCTTGATGACTGCTGGAGAGGAGCGGGGATGGCAGGAGCTTATGGAATTGCATGCAACGGAACAATGATCCATGATTCATCAGCTGAACAGCTCCAAGTCGATTTTATGAACAAACTTTTTACAGAACACGCTGATAAACCGTGGAGGTTTGCAACACACCACAGACCTATACACAGCGAAACAACTGACCTCACACACGGTGGATGGGTGAACAGAGATCTTGGAAATTCCTGGGGCAAAGTTTTTGACAGCCACAATGTTACAATGGTTTTCAATGGACATGATCATTTTTATCAGAGACACAGACCGCTTCTTAACGGAAATGTCGTTGATAATATAAAAGGAACTCACTATATTGTCACTGCCGGAGCCGGAGCAACCCTTTACGATGTAAGAGACACAGGGACAGTGGCTGTGACAAAAGCTGCAATTCACTATGTTGCCGTTACCATAGACGGATACAATATAAGCATGAAGTCCATAGAACTTAACAGAGATACCGGTGATGTTGTAGGAACACTTGACACACTCAGTTTTTCAAAATAAAGTTGATTCAGGAGTTTTTTTATGAAATTTTTTTTGATCTTTCTAATAATAATGACCTTTTCATGTCTTTCTGCTGAGGAAAAAAAAGAAGAAGATCTCATTAAAATTGACGAAGATATTGTTGAAATGGAAGATTATGAAATTGTAGTAACAGGCAGAAAAAGGGAAGAAAAACAATTTGATGCAAACAGGGCTATAAGTTCAGTAAAATCTGAAGAGATAAGAGCGGAAGCAAAAGGGACTCTTCCCGATGCAATTGACAATGTTGAAGGGGCTTTTGTCCAGAAAACAAACACAGGTGGCGGAAGCCCGATCTTAAGAGGGTTGATAGGTCCGCAGGTTTTGATAACAATTGACGGGATCAGATTTAATAACTCTGTCTATAGGACAGGTCCTGTTCAGTATCTTAATCTTATTGATCCTTATTCTCTTGAAAGAATAGAGGTTATGAAAGGTCCGGGGTCTGTTCTTTACGGAAGTGACGCGATGGGTGGGGTAATAAACCTTTCTCCCGTGAGTCCTTCAGAGTTTAGAAAAACAGAAGAGTTTGATTATGCCGCCAATCTTTTTGGAAAATTCGGCAGTGCCGACCTGAGTGGTGTGGGTCATGCCCACGGAGGTGTCGGATACAAAGGTTTTGGAGCAAAAGCAGGAGTTACATACAAATATTTCAATAATCTCAGATCGGGCGGAGATCCGTGGAATGGCAAAATGGATGGTCTTAAAAAAGGAGAACAACCCTGGACCGGATATGATAATCTCTCACTTTTCTCAAATCTTGAATACAATTTCCCGGGCATGAGAGGATGGAGAGTCAGTGCGGTTTATTTACACAGCAATATTGATGATGCCGGAAGAACAGACAGGGTTTTAAACAGTAGAGGAGAGATAGCATCAAGCCCCTCACTTACAGTTTATGACAACACATCTCATTTTGCCTATGCAAGACTTAATATGAATATTTCGCCACTTTCCACAAGAGGAGAAGCCACTTTTTCCTATCAGAATTTTTTTGAAAGAGCAGACGCCATTCCTCTTGACAGTGAAGATCTGAATAGAAGAATGTCTGTTTCCAGAGATGAAGTGACAGTTGATACAATAGGGGCGGACCTTAAATTTCAAACAAGTCTCTTAAAAGGTTTCTGGAATCTGAATTATGGCGGTTCATTTTATCACGATATGATAGATTCACTTAGAAAAACTGACAGCGAAAACAGCGGAGTTTTCACAAAAAGTGACGAAACTCCCTATCCTGAGGGTTCAACTTACAGTAATTTCGGACTCTATCTTTATAATGAACTTACTCTTTGGTATAAAAATAAACAAAGTGCCGCACTTGATTTCGGATACAGATTCCATGGATTCAGAGGCGGTGCTCCTGAAAGAGGAGACCTTGAAAAAGTTGACATTTCAAATTACGGGCATGTTTTTTCCGCTTCTTTACAGTATTTATATGAAGAAAAAGTCAATGTTGCTTTTTCATTTTCTCAGGGATACCGTGCTCCTAATTTTAATGAAGCTGTACTTCTTGGAGATACCGGTAAACTTTTTCATATTCCGAACAATGATCTTGATCCGGAATATTCAAATACATTTGAATTGCTTCTCAATCTTAAAAACGAAAGAGCTTTCGTCGGAGGAGCGGCATACATAACTTTGATAGAAGATATAATAATCCGTGAAAATTCTACATGGAAAGGGGAGTCTGAGTACGGCGGAAAACCTGTTGCAAGGAATGTGAACGGTAAAAACGCTAAACTTTACGGAATTGAAGGAAATACCGGGGTAGAGCTTCCTGCCGGTTTTTTTGTAAGTGGTAAAGGGAGCTATGTCAAAGGATGGAAAACTATTGATAGCGGCACAGTTCCATACACAAGAATACCTCCGTTAATGGGAGAAGTTAAACTCAGATGGAATGCACCTGTTTTTTATAAGACAAAAACTTATATCGAAACCTTTGTCAGAGGTGCAGACAGACAGGATAGGTTGTCTCCAGAAGACATCAGCGACAATAGAATCCCCGAAGATGGAACCCCCGCATGGTGGACACTTAACTTCAGAGCCGGAGCCAATTTCAAAGAAAACTACAGACTGAATCTTTCATTTGAAAATGTTTTAAACAGACAATACAAATATCACGCCTCAGGAATTTATGCTCCCGGATTCAACTTCTCAGCAAGTCTTGATATAGATATATGATGATCTGTTGAAAATCCTGGTTTTTTTAAACAAGCCTTATTCGGATTACATATCTTCCCAGTCCAAGTCGTAATCCTCATAGCATCTTACTGTCCCTGTTGGCCGTTTTTTATTTCTTTCATAATATTGCCTCAAGGTATGGGCGGATAACGGAACCGACTCTGCAAATTTCGGCGGCTTTCATAATTTCATCTACTGTTGTTTTTCGGGCAATGACAGTTTCTTTCAGTGCTTCGATTGCAACATCAAGACCAATCTTGTTTCTAAATTTAAAACCGTCGGCAACAGTTTTTGCAATATTATAAACCTTTATTTGAACACCGTTTATCTTATGTTCCTCAATTCCAAAATCAAAAGCTCTGCCAGAGACAACAGTTACATTCACATGTGGAAAATCATATTTGGGAACCCATGATCCTCTCTTTACTGCAATCCAGACTTCATGCGGAAGCTGTGTCGTAATGCCATGAAAGGAAAGTGCTGAAACAAGGCATATAATCGAATCCGGCGACATTTTTGAGACTTCTATCAGCGAAAGATGTTCGGAAAATTCAGCGTTCGGCACTGAATAAAGACCTCTGTTCTGGCGAACAAGAAGCCCTTCGTTACACATCTGATATATAATATTTCTGTTAAGACCTTCCTTTTCAACATCAGATGCTGTAACCATCCCTTTTTTCTTAATAAGTTTTAGTATCTTTTCCTTGTTTTTCACAAAAACCTCCGAGCAATACCTATACACTTATAATTAACCGTCTAGAAATTGCAAGTTATTTTCATAAATATATTTCCTGAAAAAATAAAACTCAGTTTTTTTGTGCTATTTAAGGGTTGTTGGAGTAATAGCTAAAAAATAAACACCGGGCAACCTATTCTCTTGGAATAGTTATTGAAAAGGTGCTTCCTTTTCCCGGAGTGCTTTCAACTTCCACAACACCGTGATGTGACTGAGCGATATGTTTTACAATTGCAAGACCAAGTCCGGTTCCGCCGAGTTTCCTGCTTCTTGCTTTATCAACTCTGTAAAACCTTTCAAAAAGTCTGTCAAGATGCTCTTTTTCTATTCCGCAACCGTGATCTTTTACTTTTACCGTTATATTGTCATCAATTTTCTGAGCTGAAACTTCAACTTTTGAGCCTGATTCGCTATATTTAACAGCATTATCAATAAGGTTGAGAACTGCCTGTTCAAAAAGTCTGGGGTTTATTTTTGCAGAAAGTTTTTCAGGACAATCGACCTCAATTTCAACTTCCATCTGGGAGGCAAGTCTTGAAACTGTTGTTACGGCGTTTGAAATGACAGGCAATATAAGATGGGGAACCATCTCAACACTGCTGTTACCGTTTTCCCGCTCTATCTTTGAAAGACAAAGGAGATCCTCTATAATACTGCTTAATCTTTCAGTCTGTCTTGAGATGATCGCAAGAAATTCAAGGGCATTTTCCTTGTCATCAATAGCACCGTCCCTGAGAGTTTCAATGTAACCTTTAATGCTTGTGATAGGTGTTTTAAGTTCATGACTTACATTTGCAACAAATTCTTTTCTAATGTTTTCAAGTCTTGCAAGCTCGTTTCTCTGTTTTGTTATGGTGTCTATCCTGTATTTAAGCTCAGTTGCCATCTGATTCATATTTTCAGAAAGCTTTGCAAACTCATAAGCTCCTGCAACATGAAGCTTTTCATCAAGTTTGCCCTCGGAAAAAAGTTCAACACCTGAAAGAATATTTTTGACTGGCTTGATAACAAACATTGAAAACATAAATGAAAAAAGTATTGCAATAAAAGCTGTGAGAAACCCCGCAATAATAAATTTCAGCATCACAGGTTTCAATGTTTCAACAAGAGTGAGGGACGGCAGAGAAGTTCTTGCAACTCCTTCAATAACACCATCCTTGAAAAGAGGTATTGCAACATAGAGCATCTCTTTGTTTAAAGTTGAAGAGTATCTTGAAGAAACTCCTGTCTCACCCTCCAAAGCTGAAATTATTTCAGGTCTGTCAGAATGGTTTTCCATCTTTCTTATATCTTCCTTCGAATCTGCAATGACAACGCCGTCAGGCATTATAAGGGTTATTCTTGTTCCAATATCTTTGCCGGTTTTTTTGAAGATGGAGTCAATTTTTGAAAGACCGTCTTTTTTCTCCCTTAAATAAT
>SLGQ01000287.1 GCA_007136595.1 Candidatus Sumerlaeota bacterium
ATCTTGAAAAAATAAATTTCAAAAAAAATGAAAATGTGGAAAATAAAAAGTGATAGTGTGTGTCACTAAAGGCTTGTATCGTTGATATTCCGATGGAGGGAATAATGAAAAGATTATTTGTTTTGGTTGTGATGATCCTCTGTGCAGGGTCACTTTTTGCTGGAAGTATGAAGTGTGAAACTGAAGACGGTTACTGCGAGTTTAATGAAGATGGCAGTTTTGTGTGTGAGTGTACAGGTGGATTTTGGGACGGAGACGGAACAAGTGGGATAGGCGGAGTCCCGGATGGTGAAGACTCTGTTATGCCTACAAAAGAAGAGTGTCTTGAATGGGTTGAAATGTTCTGCGGAGTTCCTGAAGGAGCTGAGGAATGCAGCAATCCTGCCGGTGACTGTATAGTTTATGACGATGGAGACTGGTTCTGTTATTGTCAGGATGGAAGATGGGAAGATTCATGGGATCATGGTGGTGGAAGTATGCCGGGAAATCCAGGTGACGGTTCAACAGAACCTTATCCCGGTGATGATTATGACTATGAGCCTCCCGAACCCGAATATGATTACACTTGTCAACAAAACTCAGATTGTCCCCCAAATCACATCTGCGATGACGGGTTTTGCGAGTTTGACTATGAAAACTTTGAGATGCCGGTATGCAAAGAAGTTCTTGAAGATATTTGCGGCACAAAAGCTCCGGACATCAATGATATTTGTACTACAGAATCATTCGGATACTGCACAAACGCTTTTTCAGTTTATCTTGACAAATGCGAAGATGAGAAAATTCCTCAATCAATGATAGATGAACTTGAAAATGGCGGATGGAACGAGCTTGGAAGAGATGTTGCCGAATGTTGCAGAGAATATGAATTCATAAAATTGTATATGGATGAATTTCTTGAATGCATTGAAACAAAAAGCTGTGAAGAATGTTACAGATATTATGATGAAGGAGACTTTGATGATGCTCCTGTGAGTGATGGAGGTGACAAAGAAAGTGGTGGCAGCACCGCAGATGATGAAGATAAAACTGAATCTTTCAAGGACGATGCAGCTCCTTCCGGATCAGAAAAATCATCAACTTCTTCAGGTTGTTCGGCAATAAAGATCTGAAACAGGTTTTCTTTTAAAATCTCACCTATATTATTTTGACAATTCAGTCAGATATTACTATTCTGTTGCAGAGAAACTGTTATTCGGGGAAATGACCATGGATGAAAAAGTTTATTTTTTGACCAATGACAACAGAGAGTACTCTCATGAAGAAATTACAGCACTGATCTTTGCCGGAAAATTGGTAAAAAGGTCACTGATCTGGGAAAAATCTCTTCCAAACTGGATACATCTTGAAGAATGTGCTGATTTTATTGATATTTTCAAGGAATATGACAGAGAAGCCGAAGAAAAGTTTAAAAAAGCTGCCGGCAAGGATGAAGAGACCCTTAAAAAAAGGGAAATGAAAAAGATGTTCGACTCTGTCAGCGAAGAAGAAATTAAAACAACAACGGACTGGAAATATATTTTTAAGTGGATAGTTTCCGGAATATTTATCCTTGTTCTACCTTTTATCTATTTTGCCATTTCAAACCTTGTCAGAACCGGACATATTTTTGAAGAAAGTGAAGAAGAACATATTGAAAGCATTAATATTAACGATCTTAAATACCGGTCTGGACTCATAAGGATCGATGAAGTTAAAGGAGTTGCGATAAAAAGAGTTGAAAGAAATGAAGAGGACAAAATTCTTCAGGAAGTTATCCTTCAGATGAGACGGGAAGATGCTGAAAAAAAACAAAAGGAGGAAAAAAAGCCGGAAAAGTCAATTGTCAGATCATCTTCGCTGTTTGACAAAGTTTCTGATGAAGAGCTGAATGCATTCAGACAGTCTCTGTTGCAAAAAACCGGCGGAAGAAGAGTTGAAGACAAGGCTGCCGGAGGAACTGCTTTTGCTCAAGGAGGACAAATTGAATTGACATCCAAGCAGGTAAATGAAGTTCTTAAACAGAACTCATCCACTATAAGACACTGCTATGAAAGAGCTTTAAAGCTTGATGTTGGAATAAGGGGAAGAATGGAAGTTACCCTTCACATTCTTGGAAACGGTAAAGTTGCTAAAGTTGTCAACAATACTCCCCGGTTCAAAGGAACTGAAATGGAACGGTGTGTCGATGAAATGATAAGAACCCGTTGGCAATTCCCAAGTTTTGAAGGAACTATGACCACAGTTACAGTTCCATTTGTTCTTACAGCTCAGTAATTCCGGAGCTGTCATGGCAAAAAAAAAGTCATCTTTCATCTGTTCCAGCTGTTCTTACACTACTTTAAAATGGATGGGAAGGTGTCCGGAATGCGGGCAGTGGAACACTTTTGAAGAAAAAGATGAAACTATAATACCTAAAGATAATCACAGACTCTTTCTTTCTTCTCCAGATGCAGTTTTTTGCCACATAAAAGATGTTACAACTTTAGAAAGTGAGAGAATTAAGTCTGGCTACAAAGAACTTGACAGAATAATGGGAGGAGGGATCGTAAAAGGAAGCTATAACCTTATAAGCGGTCATCCCGGTGTCGGAAAATCAACATTAATGCTTCAGGCTGCTCTTGAAATATCAAAAAATTGCCGGGTTCTTTATGTTTCTGCTGAAGAATCAGTATCTCAGATCAAAATAAGATTTGACAGACTTGCCGGAAAAAACGGTTGCGGAGATCTTTTTCTTTCAAATGAGAACAATCTTGATAAACTCAGAGCAAAAATTGAAAATGATAAATTTGACTTTCTTTTTATTGATTCCATTCAGACAGTTTATTCTCCGACAGTTCCGGGGATCCCCGGGTCTGTCAGCCAGATAAAAGAATGTGCAGTAAAAATGCTTGAAACAGCAAAAAGAAAAGAGATCACCGTTTTTGTTATAGGGCATGTTACAAAAACCGGTTCCATTGCAGGACCGATGCTACTTGAACACATGGTGGATTCAGTTCTCCTTTTTGAGGGAGACCCTACTTTGGGATACAGAGTGCTCAGATGTTCTAAAAACCGGTTCGGAAACACAGATGAAATAGGGATATTCACAATGATGGCAAACGGTTTGCAGGAAGTGGCAAATCCGAGTCAGTTTTTTCTTTCAGACAACAAAGGAACATCTTCCGGCTCTGCTCTTGCACTTATTCTTGAAGGATCCCGCCCTTTTCTTATTGAAATACAATCTCTTGCAAGCAGTTCCAATTTCCCTCAGCCAAGAAGAGTTGTTACCGGGATTGACAGCGGAAGACTTGCCATGATAACGGCTGTTCTTGAAAAACGGTCAGATTTTTTCTTTTCAAACTTCGACCTTTTTGTAAATGTCGTTGGTGGACTTAAACTTAAAACCCCTGCTGTCGATTTGCCGGTCACGGCATCCCTTCTTTCTTCCATATTGAACATTGCTCTTCCAATGGACACTGCATTTGTTGGAGAACTTGGACTGGGTGGAGAAATAAGAGATGTTCCCGGAATTGAGCTTATGCTTAAAGAAGGATCAAGGCTCGGACTCAGAAGAATATTTGCTCCGGCAGGAAGGACAAAATTCAAAAAAAGCGAAAAAACTGAGATAGTTATAGTAAAAACTATATTTGACCTTATTGAAAATATCAGAGCTATGAACATATTTGAATGATGGAAAACACTGAAAGGAAACTTGGAACATTCTTAGGGGTATTTACCCCCACCATACTGACTATTCTTGGCGTTATAATGTATATGCGTGCCGGTTGGATAACCGGACACATGGGGCTTGCAAGAACTCTCCTCATTGTTTTTATTGCAAATTCGATCACCCTCATAACTACCCTCTCTTTCTCATCGGTTGCAACTAACAAAAAAGTAGGTGTCGGAGGTGCATATTACATAATTTCAAGAAGTCTCGGTTATGCGATAGGCGGTTCTGTCGGAGTTCCTCTTTTTCTCTCACAAACTTTTTCCATAACACTTTACTCTTTCGGTCTTGCTGAAGTGCTGCATTTTTTTGTTCCTCAAATTCCTGTTTCCCCTACAGCTTTCATTATAATCCTTGCAGTGGGTGGACTTTCCTGGAAAGGTGCTGAATTTGCGCTTAAAACCCAGATACCTGTGATGATCGCTGTTGCCGTTTCACTTGTTTTTCTTGTATTGGGTGTAGTATCTTCGGGTGAAATATCTTCACTGAAAATGTCAAACCCGACTGGTGAAATTGGTTTTTTTACTGCTTTTGCAATATTTTTTCCTGCTGTTACCGGTATTATGGCTGGGCTTGGACTTTCAGGGGACCTTAAAAATCCCCAGCGATCAATACCCCTTGGAGCAATTTCGGCAACAATTGCCGGTTTTGCGGTATACCTTTCTATTCCAATACTTCTTTCGATAGGGGCAGACAGAACAACACTCATTAGCGATGTTATGATATGGTCAACAATATCTCCTCTCGGTGCAATCGTTATAATCCCGGGGCTTTTAGGAGCAATTTTTTCAAGTGCTGTAGGCTCGATGCTTAATGCACCGAGAACTTTGAATGCCTTAACTACCGACCAGTTTGAAAACCCCGCTGTTCTCAATTTTGTTAACAGTAAAAAAGGAGAAAATACAGCTTTTGCCGTTGCTCTTGTAATTGCACTCGGAGCTGTTTTTCTGGGCAATCTGAATAGTGTCGCAACAGTAGTAACAATGTTTTTCCTCACTGTTTACGGTGTTATAAATATTACTGCCGCACTTGAATCAATCAGCAATGAACCTTCGTGGAGACCGAAGTTTAAAATACCATGGATCGCAAGTCTGGCAGGAGGACTTGCCTGTATAGTTGTAATATTTCTTATCAATCCTTATGCCGGGTTTTTCGCCATCTTGATAGAGTTTGTTCTATATGTTGCCCTTAAAAGAAAATCCGACCGGTCAAAACATGGAGATGCAAGAAGAGGAGTTTATGAATCACTTATAAAAAATTCTCTCATTAAACTCCGTAAACACGAGATGACACCCAGAAACTGGAGACCTTACTTACAGGCAGTGGTAAATGACCCTGAGAAACAGAAGAATTTTGTAAAGTTTGCATCTTTTTTTGGACAACATACAGGCATTGTGACAGTAACAGAGCTTATTGTCGGTGTACTGGGAGAAGAAAACATTGATGTTAATGAAAAAACCGCCTTCATGGAGCAGTTTTATCAGGAAAGAAACCTTATCGTTTTTCCGGAAGTAAATATCGTTGAAGATTTTGAAAGCGGATTGATAACAGCCATACAGGCAAATGGAATGGCGGGATTGCAATCAAATACTGTAATGATATGCTGGCCCGATGAGGTTGACACATATCTTCCTAAATATCTTTCAATAATGCGGCGGATTTCTGTTTTGAAAAAATCTTTCATAATCGGTAAGGTGCCTCCTGATCTGAAACTTAACCGCATAATATCAAAAAGAAAAGAGATCCATATTTGGTGGGGAGGTTTGCAGAGGAATGGAGACTTAATGCTCCTTCTTTCTCATCTTATGACTATTTCTCCAATTTGGAAAAACTCTGAAATTAAAATAATGAACATCGTTAATAATAAAACACAGAAAAAAGAGGCTGAGACAAACATTAAAAAACTTTCAAAAGAATCAAGGATCAATGCCTCGCCTTTTGTTATTGTAAAACCTTCTGAAAAAACTTTTGAGCAGATCATACATGAAACAAGCAAAGATGCAGATGCTGTATTTATGGGTTTAAATACTCCTGAAAAAGGTGAGGAAGAGATTTATGCCCATAAACTTAAAAACCTTATTTCAGGACTGAAAACCGTTTTCTTTATAAAAAACTCAAGTATTTTTCAGGGGCAACTGCTGCAAACGGAGAGTTTTGAAAAAACAATGCAGGAAGATGTTGAAAATGATGGATGACTTTAAACTGATAAAAAACGAAATTGTATCGTTTGTTGAAAACTCGTTTAATAACTACTTAAAAGAGTTGGACAAACTCGACAAATGGGGAGAAGACTCCTTATCAAGAATTTCAGAGTTTATTGTAAGGGGAAAACTTATCAGAGGGATCCTTGTAGTTGCCGGATATAAAGCTCTGGGGGGAAAAGAAAAGGATAAAATTCTTTCCGTAGCTTCATCAATTGAACTTCTTCATACAGGGTTTCTGATGCATGATGATGTTATGGATCAGGATGAGATGAGAAGAGGAAAACCTTCGATCCATATAGCTTACAGTGATCTTTTCAAAAAAGAAAACCTTCCTGACCCCGGGAAAAACGGGGAATCTTTTGCTGTCTGTCTTGGAAACATAGCATATTTTCTTGCATTTGATTTTATATCGGGATCGGGTTTTGAAGCTGAAACTACTAACAGGCTGAACCGCATCCTGAACCGGGAAGCTGTTTTAACAGGATTCGGTCAAATGAACGATATTTATACTGCCGCATCAGATACTATTCCGGATGAAAACACAATTATTAACACTTATATCATGAAAACGGCACGATACACCTTTGCTCTTCCGCTTCAATTCGGAGCAGTCTGTTGTAACATACCTGAAAAAACTATTGAAAAACTTATCGGGATCGGAGAGAAGATCGGGGTAATATTTCAGTTGAGAGACGATGAGCTCAACCTTTTCGGAGAAGTTTCGGGAACAGGTAAATCTGTAGGCAGTGACATCTCTGAGGGAAAAAAAACACTTTTATTCTCCATGCTCATGAAAAAAGTTTCTCCAAAAGAAAAAACTGAACTTTTTGATATTTTTTCAAAAAACATTTTAAGCAAAAAAGATCTGGGGAAAATAAAAACTCTTGTCGAAGATACCGGCGTACTTAAAAAACAGAGAACTATCATATCTGAAATTTCAAAAGAAACTGCAACTATGATCAAAGAACTTGAAACACCTGAAAATTATAAAAACATACTTCGCTACATTTTAAAGTTATCTTCTGAAAGAAGTTCCTGAAAGAAGTTTCTGAAATATTTAGACCACCATTAAGCTATTGAACTTATTATTTAGAGCTTTGTTCTGCGTTGATGTATATTTTTCTGAACACAACAAGTGCTATCGGAGTTATAACAGCAAAAGCACCGACAATTACCCAAACCATATGCTGATTCGGATAGTGCTCAAGTCCTGGAGGTAAACCTTCGGGAGTATAAGTGTCAACAAGCCATCCTGAAAGAGGTCCGACGAAAAGTCTTGATGCGAACCAGGGAAGAACAGCAAGAGAAAGGTAAGAAGCCTCTTTTCCTACCGGAGCTATCTGAGCAGTGAACTGCATAAGTCTTGGAGACCAGAAAGCTTCTCCAATTGTGAAAACAACAATGAAAGCTATAAGAGAAAAATAAAGAGGAGTCTGTCTTTCAACAGGAACATTAAGCCATCTGTCATAAACAAGTTCTCCAAACCATGTATCAGTCAGGAAAGCAAAATAATCGGGAGGAATAGCGGCTATAAAAACCGCAAGTGCAGATATCAATGTTCCCCAGAACATCATTGTATAGCTTGATATTTTCTTAGTAAGTGCGGCAACAAGAGGAACTAGGAAAACAATCATTGTGGGGTTGAGAACACCGTAAATACTTCCAACTCTGGCACCTTCTCCAAGAATTCTGATACCGTATTTCGGGAATGTATAGTGGAAATGTTCAAAAACAAGTCTCACAAATACTGTCATTCCAAGCATGAAAATGAAAACCCAGAAAGCTTTTTCTCCAAAAACAGATTTCATTTTTGCAAAAGTATCTCTTGCTGTGTTTTTTATCGTGCTTACAAAAGCATTTACAAAGTTTCCGCCATCCCCTATTCTTGCTGTAGGAGTAACAACGACACCCCTGTCTTCTGTCATTTCAACACCGTCTCTCATAAGAAGAATGGCTATGAGGTCGGGGATATTAATGAAGAAACCGATAAGAATAATAAGCTGGTAAGTTGAAAGCTGCACACCTATCAAAGGAAGTGTTGCACCGGCAGTTTCTCCGAATATTCCTCTCATTGTATCAAACAACTGTGCACCGACCGCCCAACCGATATTCATAAGGGTATAGAAAAGACCGAACCCGAGAGCCGCAGTTTCTTTTGTGGTAAACCTTTTAATACCGACAGAAAGAACAGGACCGGTAATTGCAATTCCAAAAGCCATCGGGAAAAAACCTAAAAGGAAAGCAAGATAAATGTTCGGCATAAAAGGCATCAATATCCTTGAAAACAGAAGCGTATAAGCACCGAAAAGGAGCGTTTTCTTGATACCTATGGAATCACAGACCGGACCCACGATCATAACCATCAGGGTTACCATAACTCCGTAAGATCCCATGAATGTTCCTGCTGCAATGTCAGAAAGTCCCATATCTGCAGAGAGATACAGAATAAAAGAAATGTTAATTGCACCGTAAGCAGAATACTCAGTTACTTTTGTAAAAAATAACAGATAGATCTCATAAGGGCAGCCTTTCAGTCCTTTTGCATAGCTCCAAATAATGTAAACTAGTGCAACAAGAAGGATAACGGCACCACCGTAAATCACAAAATCGAGTGTTTGCATTGGTTTCTCCGTAAATAATTATAGTTCAACGACACCACATTTTTGCACGAACAAAAAAAGTAACTTAAAAACATATCCTTTTTTGATTTATTTTCAAGATTTTATTTCATTTAAGTTGTTTTTCTTTCATCTTTACTGAAGCTGCACCCACAGTAATTTTGCCGATACAACTCATACTCTTTTGATAAAGCTACAGATTTTCTGTAATCCCATTTCTCAAGGAACCAGTTGATACAGAATTTTTCTGATAGCAAAGCACCCGTTTCATTGAGCCACTCAAAATTTTTATGGGGACTTATTGAAAGAGTTGTCGTAACATGACTGCATTTTTCTTTTTCTGCAATTTTAAAAGAGCTTAACAGTCTGATGTAATAGCATATTCTGCATCTCAGCCCCCCTTCCCCGCTAAGAGAAAGAGGTTCGACCATTGATATCCAGGCATCATGATCATATTCACCTTTCAAAAGATCTATCTCTGTCCCATACCTTTTAACAATATACTGCTTCAACTCAACATACCTTTTATCTTCTTCTAAAAAAGGATGAATGTTGGGATTGTAGTAATAAAGCAAAATATCCGATAGAGGAAAATCTGACATCACCTGTTCAAGAGTTGCTGTTGCACAAGGAGCGCAGCAAACATGAATAAGTATCTTTGATTTCATTTACTTTCAGGATTTTTTTTGGGAGGAGCAGATTTTTTTGGCGGCGCAGATTTGGGCTTGCTGTTATTTTTCCGTTTTTCTCTTATGACTCTGTCTATTTTTTTGATAAGCTCATCAACTGTATTGTTTTTCATGTTTTTTCTAAACTGTTCACGATAGTTCCTTATCACACTTACAGTGTCAAGTTCAATATCAAAAGCTTTATAAACACCGTCAACAAGGTGCATGTGATATACAAGTTCATATATTACCGGACGACCTCTGTGGATCACTTGGATTTCTGATGTTATATATACACTTTCGGGAACACCTCTCATATATTTTTTCCTTACACCTTTTTCGATATACTTCTTTTCATAAGCTTTATTATAAAAAGTATCTTCAAGATAAAGCTCTGTAAAAAGTTCTTTGATTTTCTCAAAAAGCTCTTCTCTTTTAGGTTCCGGAGTTTGTTCCCATACATCATCAATTATATAGTGGGCAATAAATTTGTAATCAATAAGTTCTTCCACTGTTTTCTTGATCGCCGCATCTTTTCTCTTAAATTCAGCAGTTCCTTTTTTAGGTTTGACATTTGCCCATTTTTCAAGAACCTGCTCTTTAGCTTCAAGATATTTAAGAGCAGCAGCAGGATCAAGTTTGGATTTTTCCGGCTCAGCTTTAGCAATTAAAGAAAAAACCATTAAAATTAAAAGTGAAAAACAAATAATTTTTTTCATCATCATTCCGCCCCCGTAAATTCAACTATCTCTTCGACCTTGCTATTATAATCGAAAACTGACTGAATATAAAGATACTCGCTTTCAAAAAAAGCTTTCAACGATGCTATCAGGTCGTCAGTATTTGAAAATCCTCCGCCATAATTTGCCATTTCTGCCGTCATCCACCCTTTTGCGATCCTTCTTGCATTCCCGAGATGCTCTATCCTGGACTCTATCGATCTCAGATCGTTATACTTTCTTTTTATTTCAAGAGGAACTGTCTTTTCAAGAAACCTTGCCTGTGCTTTCATTGAATTCCAATCAGCTCTTGATCTCTGGACAACTCTTGCCTGTTCAAGAAAATTCAAATTAAATGTCAGCCCGATACCTATTTCTCCGTCAGAACCATTATAAGGAGAGTTGGCATAAGGATAATCATTTTCATATACAGAGCTGGTATATCTCACAGAATATCTTCCAGCAAGACCAAAATCAGGAAGCAGTTTTGCAATTTCAAGACGGTAAAGACTTTCATAAGCTTGAAGACCGCTCTCCAAATATTTTGCCTGCGGACTTGACATAAACATATAGTCAACAATATCATCAA
>SLGQ01000054.1 GCA_007136595.1 Candidatus Sumerlaeota bacterium
CATATTCTTCATAGCAGAAAAATAATATGAAATTTTCACATAATTGCAATTTTTGAAATTAAAATTTTATTGATTTTTCAAACTCCACGCCTAGACTGACATGTCAGTTCATTCAATGCCGGATAATTTTAAGAGCGGAACTTTTTATGAAAAAAATTTTTTTTGTTATTTTATTTACTTTGGTTTTTGCCGGTTGCGGGAATAATAGTTCATTGAATATTGAAAATACATTGCCCGATGAATACGATGATGATCACGATGAAGATATCATTGATACAAATGAAGAATACGACGATGATGATGATGATGACTCAAATGATTTTGAGATCATTGATGAAGAGAACTATGACCCTTTGACAGACGGATTTTTAATTGATGACTTCATCATAAAATACACCCCTTCTCCCATGAAACTCGATATATACCATAAAGAGGATAAGGAGCATTCCGTGTTTTCAACGATAAAAGGGTTCCCTTTTGCAGGGGCAAAACTTGCTACAACAGTTTTTCATGAGAATGCCGGTTCTTTCATTGTAGAAGAAAATATCCTTAGAAACTGCTCCAGTCATGATATTGCATCTTATGAATATGACGGGGAAGCACTCTCTTTTTACGGTCGTTTTCTTGAAGAGCAGTGTGATGTCGGCTTTAAACTTACTTTTTCAGGAGAATCCATCCGGAGACTTAAATTTTCTTTACAACTGTTTCCCGACGAAAAAGTTGATATCCCTTTTACCCTCTGGAGAGCAGTGCTTATTTATGAAAGTATGCCTGACGAGTTCTTCTTCGGTTTCGGACAGCAGTTCACACATTTTAATGTAAAAGGGAAAAGACTCCCCATTTTATCAGAGGAACAGGGGATCGGGAGAGGACAGGAACCTATATCGACCATCATGGAAAACATTGAAAAGGGTTCATCCGGTCACTGGTACTCCAGTTATGCTCCGGCTCCTCATTACATTACAAATAGATCGAGATCACTTTTTCTTGAAAATTACGAATACTCCATTTTTGATTTTGAAGATCCTTTTAAAGCAGAAGTTGAAGTTGATGCTTACAAAATGGAAGGGCAGATACTTTTCGGGACATCACTTCTTGATCTCATAGAAACATACACGGAATATTGCGGCAGAATGAAACCGCTTCCCGACTGGATAGGCAGTGGTGCGATCATCGGTATGCAGGGTGGCTCGGAGGCTGTGAGATCAGTACATGAAAAAATGAAAGCTCACAATGTTCCCATTGCCGGTTACTGGCTTCAGGACTGGGTCGGGAAAAGAGAAACTCTTGTTGCATCAAGATTATGGTGGAACTGGGAACTTGACAGAAAAAGTTACCCCGACTGGGAAGATATGGTCAAAGAGTTTAATGACGAAGGGGTGAAAGTTCTAAGTTATATAAATCCTTTCCTTGTCGATGTTAAAAACAAATCTGACCACAAACTTAATATGTTTCAGTATGCATCGGAAAAAGGATATCTTCTCAGAGATTTTACCGGAAATATCGTGATGATAAAAATGGGCGGATTCAGTGCGGCAATGGTAGATCTTTCAAACCCGGATGCCGTTAACTGGCTTAAGGGGATCATTAAAGAGAATATGATCGGCTCAGGTGTTCACGGCTGGATGGCTGATTTCGGAGAATCGGTTCCATACAATGTGCTTCCCCACTCTCTTGAACCAGGAAACACTTTTCACAACAGGTATGTTGAATTGTGGGCACAGCTTAACCGGGAAGTTATTAAGGAAAATGATCTTGAAGGTGAAGTTATTTTTTTCAACCGTTCCGGTTTTACAAAAAGCCCGGGACATTCAACTTTATTCTGGCTGGGTGATCAGACAGTTACATGGGACCGGCACGATGGAATAAAAACGGCACTTACCGGACTTATCAGTTCGGGACTTTCAGGACACTCTTTAAGTCACAGTGACATAGGCGGATATCTTGCCGTTGATGTACCTCTCATAAAGATAACAAGGTCAAAAGAGTTGTTGATGAGATGGATCGAGTTCAACGCATTTACAGCAGTGTTCAGGAGCCATGAAGGGAGCAACCCAGGCTCAAGTCATCAAGTTTACAGCGACGATGAAACAGTTAGTTTTTTTGGGAAATTTGCAGAAATATATGCTCTTCTTCATGAATACCGTAAAAAACTGATGGAAGAAGCATATCTCAAGGGATACCCTCTTGTCAGACATCCTATGCTTCACTACCAGGACGATCCCGAAGTATATCTCATAGAATACCAGTTCATGCTTGGAGATCAGTTCATGATAGCACCCGTTCTTGATGAAGGAAAAGATAAAATGACACTTTATCTTCCCGAAGGGGAATGGGTTCATATATGGAGCGGGGATATTTACGGCAATGAAAATGATGGGAAATTTGTAACTGTTGATTCTCCGCTTGGAAAACCGCCGGTATTCTTTCTAAAAGGGAGCACCTACGGCGAACAGCTTCGAATGGAACTGGATCTGAATTAAAAATAATACACTGTCTATTTATCCTTTACTATCATCGTGTTTGAGGTATAATTTCAATGCTTTTTGAAAATGGTGGTTTGATATGAATTTAATTTTTAAGGCGGCACAGGAAATAAGTGATTTTTTCGAGAGGGAGGGA
>SLGQ01000297.1 GCA_007136595.1 Candidatus Sumerlaeota bacterium
GAAGCTTGGGACAAAAGTTATAATAAGGGGCTTGAGAGCTGTCTCAGATTTTGACATTGAATTTCAAATGGCACTTGCAAACAGAAAACTTGATCCGGAACTGGAATCTATTTTTTTCATGACTTCGATAAAATATTCTTTTCTTTCTTCAAGTTTAATAAAAGAGATAGCTTCCATGAAAGGTGGAGGATTGTCCGGGTTTGTCCCTCAAAATGTCGAAAGAGATCTCATCAGTAAATTTCAATGAAAAATGTCATTAAAACACCGGCAAAAATAAATCTTTTTTTAAAAATAACAGGCGTGGACTCCGCCAGCGGGTATCACTATCTTGAAACATTAATGTCTCCGGTAAATCTTTTTGATGAATTGACCATTTCAAGAGCAGATGTTTTTCATGTCATAACAAACGGAATAAAAGAAGCCATAAAAACGGAAAACAACATTACATATAAAATATACAGAGCCACCGAAAAATATATTAAAGATCCTCTTCCAAAATACAATGTGGTAATTGAAAAAAATATACCCACCGGAGCAGGATTGGGTGGGGGAAGCAGTAACGGAGCAGCTTTCCTCAAGTTTCTGAACAATGATTGCGACCTTAACCTCAACATGGATCAAATGACTGAAATTGCTGCTGAAGTTGGCAGCGACATCCCGTTTTTTCTTTATGACTCTCCAGCTTTTGTTTCAGGTACTGGAAATATTATTGAGCCGGTAAAGATTTCAGTTCCCCATTACAGGATGCTTCTTGTTTATCCCGGAATATCTGTAAATACAAAGCTTGCTTATCAGCTATACGATAAAAAAAATTTGACAAAACAAAGGTGTATGGATATAAATCCTGTCCGTAAATCGGGTTTCTGTTCATTGAATAATTGGGCATCTGAAATAGTTAACGATTTTGAAGAAACGGTGTTTGAGCACTGGAGCGGGATCAAAGATATGAAATGTCTGCTTGAAGAACTTGGAGCGGAAAAAGTTTTCATGTCGGGAAGCGGTTCTTCTCTTGTTGCTCTTTTTGCAGATCAGGCAAAGAGAGCCAAAGCAAAAACAAAATTGTCAAACACTGTAAATGTTGTTAGAGATATTGAATTGTTGACAGGTTGATGGGGCGTCGTCAAGCGGTAAGACACCAGGTTTTGGTCCTGGCATCCGGGGGTTCGAATCCTCCCGCCCCAGCCATTTTTTTTAATATTTGGAGGATATTATGGAAACCGTAAAACTTACACTGATAGAAAGGGTGTTGGGTAAAAAAGGGGTTAAAGCTGCAAGAAAGGAAAATTACATTCCTGTTGAGATATACGGCAAATCCCTTGAGAAAAATATCAGTGGTTCAATAGCCAGAAAAGAATTTGTAAAAGCTCTTAACTCTAAAAGAGGAACAAATGTTGTTTTAGAACTGGAACATAATGGCAGCACTATAAAAACCATTCCTCACAATTTGCAGATGCATCCGGTTAAGGACATGGTAATTCATGCAGATTTGCTTGCAGTCAAAGATGACGAAGATGTTTTTGTTACTGTTCCTGTTGTCCGTAAAGGTCGTTCTTTGGCTGAGATCGCCGGGGGAAGGGTTTTCCAGGTTGTAAAAGAAATAAAAGTTGTATGTAAACCCGATAAAATGCCCGCTTCAATTGAAATTGATATTTCTCAAAACGAGATCGGAGACCGCATACCAATATCTGCACTTCCTTATCCTGAAGGAGTAGCTCCTGTTTTCAGGCAGGATACACCGGTTATAGTATTTAACAAAGGAAGAGGACAGTCTCTTTCTGATGAAGAAGCTGAAGAAGGAGCAGACGGTGCTGAAGGAACAGATGCTGCTGCAGCCCCTGGAACTGAAGAAACACCTGCTGCCACTGAATAAGTTATATCCGCTTTTTGCGTCATTTTAAAATGAATGATGACTCAGGAATATTAATTGCCGCTCTAGGAAATCCCGGAAAAAGATACGAAAATACCAGACACAATATCGGTTTTATTTTTGCAGATAAAGTTTCTTCCCATTTTGAATTCCCTCCTTTTCAATACTGTAAAAACTTCAAAGCTTTTATTTCGGCAGGAAACATTGAGGGAAAAACTGTTGTTTTCATTAAGCCTGACACTTATATGAATTTGTCGGGCAAAGCTGTTTTTCCTGCAGCAAAAGCATTTAATATTTCGTACCAAACTCTTTTTGTCGTTCATGATGATCTGGACATAGAATTTGGAAGTCAGAAAATAAAGCTAGGCGGAGGAGATGCGGGACACAAAGGTATAAGATCGATCATTTCTGAATTGGAAACCAATCAGTTTTACCGGATCAGGCTTGGTATTGGCAAATCATTACCAACGGTTAGAGCAAGTGATTATGTTTTGGATAAATTTCTTGACGGGGAACTATCTTTCATACAGAATGACTGGAGTTCTGTATGGAACTGTATGATAAAAACATTGCTTAGCGAGGGACCTGAAAAAGCGATGAATAATTATAATGCAAGGAGGCAAAAGGGATGAGCAGTTATTTGATCATAGCGGTACCTGTTACGGCACTGATCGCACTTGTTGCGGCTATGATAAAGTTTTTCTGGATAAAATCCAGAGATGAAGGAACAGAAGA
>SLGQ01000123.1 GCA_007136595.1 Candidatus Sumerlaeota bacterium
AACGGTTCACATAATGCTTAGCAGGATGATGAAGGTCTATGGAAACGATAAGTTGCCCGACATTGCAATTTTAAAAGGCGGAACAATGAACCAGACAGCTACAAACCTGCGGATAAGAGGCAGTTCAGAGTCAATTTTAAAGAGGGTTGTAAAAGCATACAGGAAAAAAGAGAAGCTTAAAACAAGGAATGTTTCACTTCTTTCGGCAAATGATAAGTACGGTTTTATTTTTGGAAGTGGATCAATATGTACGTTTATGGACATTTACCACAGAAGCGGTGATCCTTCACCTTTTGTTGCAGGGAAATCTGTTGCGAATCTCGTCGGGTCAATAATTGTGCGGGGAAAAATATACAAAAAGATATTTACCCCTGTAAGTCAGAAGATCACTGTTGATGGTTTTTCTTTTGGCAAAACACCTTATCTGGCAACTCTCATATCAACTATCCCTGAAGTAGGGTTGAGGTTTGAGCTTATGACCAGAGCAAAGAACGACTATACAAAAGCTCACATGATATCTTTTCATGAGGGGGCAAAAATAATTTCTCAGATACCGAGAGCATGGATAGGTCTTTCTCTGCCTCCGGATATGATCGACGATACTGTCGGGAGAAAGTTCGTGATAGAAAGTGAAAAACCTTTTAAATATACAATAGACGGAGATTTCTACACAAGTTCAGGGAAATTATCCGTTAAAACAGGTCCTGCACTAAACATAGTTGTGGAGTAAATAATGAAGTGTACAAGTTACGGTCAAACCCATCCGGGAATGAAAAGAGAATTGAACGAAGATAACTTTTCAATTCTGGAAGACGAAGGCGTTTTTGTAGTTGCTGACGGTATGGGCGGTCACAATGCAGGTGAAATTGCTTCGGAAATAACCATTGATACAATTGCAAAGTTTTTTCAGGCGTCTTCAAAAGATGAAGATGTTACATGGCCCTACAAAATGGACCCCTCTTTGTCTGTCAATGCCAATAAGTTGATGGTGGGAATTAAATTTGCAAACAGAACCATCTTCAGGAATGCTTCGGCTAATACCGCTTATGCAGGAATGGGAACTACTGTTGTTGCAATATTGACCAAAAACGGAGATGATGAGATATATGTTGCACATGTAGGCGACAGCCGTTGCTACTGTTTTTGTGAAGATGAGTTAATTCAGGTAACGGAAGATCATTCTCTGCTCAATGAGTACATTAAAGCGGGTCAGATAACCAAAGAGCAGGCAAAAAATTTCCCGCATAAAAATGTTATCATGAGGGCATTGGGGATGAAAGATAATGTCCTTGTTGATATTCAGAAAAAAAGGGTTAAACCGGGTGAAACATATCTGCTTTGTTCAGATGGACTTTCAGATATGTTGACCGATGAAGAGATTGCCGACATACTCAAGAAATATCCGGATGATATTAAAGGTGCCGCTCAGGAACTTATAGATCAGGCTAATGCCAATGGCGGGAAAGATAATATAACAGTGGTGCTTGTAAAATTTGAGAAATAGGTTGTTTGTAACTTTATATTAAGGAGATCAAGATGGTTAAGAAATTCATTTCAGTTATTTTGGTTGTGTTTTTAGGAGTGCTGATCATTTCCTGCGGAGATGATAACTCTGATGATGAAAAGAATGAAACTCCTGATGATGGGAATGGAGTGGTACATTACGATGAAGATGAAGAAGTCGAAGATGATTTTGAGGTTGAAGACATTGAAGTTGTTCCCGATTATCCGGAAGTAACTCCCAACAGTAAAAAGAAGGGTGATATTGCACAGAATCTTTCATTTTTCAACCACAGAGATGAAGAAGTCACCTTGGGAGATTACTACAAGAACAGAAAACTTATTTGGCTGATTTTCAGCACTTATGATTGTCCCGGCTGTAATGATCAGAAATATGAAATCCCTAAACTGAACAAGGTTGATTACAAAGAAAGGGGTTTTGAGGTGATCCTTATTATGAACGGTATGCTTTCAGGACCTGAACCTCAAAACGAACCTCGTAAGATAAGCACCTTGAGAGAAGCCATGATGATGGCTCACGGAGCTTCCGGTGACCATACATACGGTTACTTGAACCATTCACATCAGGCAACTTTCCGTAAGTTCGTTAATATGGGATATCCGGTCAATATGTTTATTGACGGCAATACGATGGAGATACTTGATCACTGGGAAGGATGGGATCCGAACGGTACTTCTCAGTTGGACAGATTTATTGATTTTATGCTCGATGAGCTTTGATGATGAAAAATTTTGTTGCAATTTTTGTTGTTGTCATCTTTTTTGTTTCCGGTTGCGGTTCAACAGAACAAAGGGGCGACAGAGGTACTTCTTCTTTCTCTTTTTCACTTGATACAGTGGATGGAGAAATTTTCAACTCTTTAGACATACGGGGGGAAAAGCACCTTCTTATTGCTTTCTGGGCAACTTGGTGTGAACCTTGCAAAACAGAACTGATAAAGTTGGCTGAAATGTATCCTTCCTATTCTGAAAAGGTAGAGTTTATTGCAATTTCAACAGATACGGAAGAAAGCCTTGACAGGGTCTCAATGTTCGCAATTGAGAACAGTCTCCCTTTTCCTGTGCTTATAGATCCGGCAGGAAACACTGTTTCAACAATGATCCCGGGCGGGGAAACTGTCCCATATACTATCCTCATAAGTAAGACAGGGGAAGTTGTTTCAAGACACACCGGATATAAACCGGGAGATGAAGAGATTTTAAGAAGAGAAATTGAAGAATTACTCAGAAATGAATAAAAATTCAATTGTTGCCATTTTTTTTATTTCCATTATCAGTTTTCAAGCTGTCTATGCCGGCAACGATGAAGTTACCTGGAAGATGTACACCAAAAACAGAGCGAACCTCTATCTGGATCACCAGTCTAATACCGGCTCTCCCAAAGATAATTTCGGGATGCTTTATACGGAAAACTTTTATGAAGCCAAGTACAGGAACTATTCTCTGGGACTGAGAAAAACCTTTATCCTTTTCAGTCATAAAGATTTCGACAGTTCAATGCTCGATCATGATTATCAGTATAGCAACGAGATATTCAATCACAGTTGGGAAAACTGGCTTGACAGAATCTATCTGAGAGGAGATTGGAAACCTGTGCAGTTCATAGCCGGAGATTTTTATGAATCAATGAACAGGGGGATGGCTTTTTCTTTCAGGAATGATCCTGTCTATGGCGACAATTCGATAAGAGGCGGCTCTTTAAATGCCCGGCATAAAGGTTTTAATGTCAAAGCTTTCGGCGGCAGAGCAAATCCTCAGGTAAGAGATACTGCTACTTTTCAGAGGATGCTTCCTACAGATGACTGGGTTGCGGGAATAGAAGGGGCGTACCGGTGGAGAAGAGCGGAGCTGGGTGTGCAGTACGGCTATGGAAATTACGGGAAATACACCCTTGAAGATTTTGTGGAAGGTGCAACATTCAGCAGGAATGTAGTTTCCGAAAAAGAATTTCATCTGACAGGAATATATTTGTCACTCAGGAATCCTATTCCCAGGCTTTCTACATATACCGGATTTGTTTTTGTTCCCCATGCTTATGAAAATACTATTGAAACTACCAGATTCAGAGAAGAGTATCTGGATCCGGAAAAAGAAAAAACCGGTCTTAACAACAGTTTTGCATTTTATTCTACAGCTCTTTACTTTTTTGATGTGGGTGAAAAGAAAAACCGCATATCTTTTAAAGTTGACGGGAAAGTTTACAGCCGGTTTTATCTTAACTACACAAGAATGGAAGATCCCAATTATCAACGGAGATATTTTAATCCCCCGTCACTGCTCCCCAGAGAACTTCAAATTGATAACGAATTCGATACATGGGCTGTCGGAGCAAGAGTTTCTTTTAACGACAGAACTTATACAAAAGCGAGGTATCACATTGAATTTGTAAAAGGGGACTCTCTCGGGAACGAAGATTCTCTTCCCCCTTCCGCAGGCAGATCAATGAGTATATACATGAAAGAAGATTTCTGGTATCTTTCAGGTGGCGGTGAAAAAAACTGGAGCAACTTTTTTCTGAAAGCGGGAGCCGGATATCATGGAGCAAAAGGGAACTTCATGGAAGCTATTCAGAAACATAATACACGGGACTGGGTGATGGCAAATATCCATTTAGGTGGGAATGCGGGAAAGTTTTCGTCAAAACTTATGAACGATTACTATTTAAAAGATATGTGGCTTTCCGGAGTTCACGAACATGATAATGCCCATGAGTTGAGAACGGCTCTTGATGTTTCCTGGGATCAAAGATTTTTTGCCACTGTGAAAAACACATTGTGGTATAATAACCACGATGATGGCAGCAGAAAATGGTTTCCAGGAGGGTCGATCGGCTTCAAACATCATGACCTTACCTTTATGATTTTCGGAGGTTTTGAGAAAGGGGGATTTACCTGTGATGGTGGCACATGCCGTTATTTGCCTGATTTTAAAGGAATTAAAGTGGAGTTGGATATAACATTATGAAAAATTTTAAAGAAGCATCAAAATCAAAAAAGTTTGCTTACGGTATAATGAAAATGGCTGTGAGCATCATTGCCCTTGTTGTAATTTTTGCTGTAAAAGATAGAGTCACACAAGAACATGATAACCTTTGGAGCAGCGGGAGTTGTTTCAGAACTGTTGAGGAACTTGAAGTATCGGGAATTGATCCGGAAGAGCAGAAATCTGTAAACAGAGAGTGCATGAGCGTAAGAAACAAAGTTTATCAGATCAGATACGGTATCCCCGTCTTTATTTTTATTTTTATTGCAGGTTCTATCATGCTTTTTCTATCCTTCATAGAGATCAAAAGTTCCGCTGATAAAGTTATTGAAAATTTTGAGAAAGAAGAAGAGGAAGGGGAAAATGATAATAAATTATCTTGATAAAAAACCAAAGATCGATGAAGGTGCAATTGTTTTTAAAACTGCTGTTATAATAGGTGATGTAGAGTTAAAAAAAGGGGCGAATGTGTGGTTCGGTTCCGTTGTAAGAGGAGATGTGAATTCAATATCGATCGGTGAAAATACAAATATTCAGGACAATGCAACAGTACATGTCACTTCAGATACTTTTCCTACCGTGATCGGAGATGAAGTAACTATAGGTCATAATGCGGTTATACATGGGACAACGATCGGAAACAGGGTTCTTGTGGGAATGGGTGCAGTTTTACTTGATGGCTGTGTGATAGGAAATAATTGTGTAATTGCAGCCAACTCCATACTGAGAAACGGAACTGTGATCCCTGAAGGTGTCCTAGTTGCGGGTAATCCTGCAAAAATTAAAAGAGAACTTTCCGCTGATGAAATTGACGGCTTGAAAAGATCTGCCGCCAATTATGTGAAATATTCTCTCAACTATTTGACATATTCTCAAGATTCTATATATTCTATTGAGGAGAAGAAAAGGTTCTCGATGATTTGAATTTGAAATAAGGGAGTTGAAAATGAGAAGGATTTTAGTTTTGTCAATTTTAGTTGTTTTAACTTTTTCAGTTTACGGAAAAGGAAAACAACATCTTTTAACGGTTCTTTTTACGAATGATTTCCATGCTATGGCTTGGAGATTCGATGAGCCTAACAATCCCGGAATAGGTGGGCTTGCCGCTCAGAAAACCCTTGTTGATCAGATAAGGGCTGAAGTAAGGGCAAAAGGCGGGAATGTGCTTGTTGTAAGTTCCGGAGATATTACTCTGGGTGATCCAAGAAGTAATGTGTGTGAAAATATGCCTACTGTTCGTGGAATGAACCTCATAGGATACGATGCTATGGCTATAGGAAATCATGAATTTGATTTCGGGCTGGAAGTTTTTCATAAAATGAAAAAAGAAGCAAATTTCCCATTTTTAAGTGCCAATATTTATGAGGAAGGAGGTACAAAAGCTGTCGGACAGGACATCCTTCAAAAGACATTTGATGATGGTCTGAGAGTTGGGATCCTTGGGCTTACAACAAGAGAAACGGAACAGATAACTGCCCCCGGTCTTCTGGGTAATTTAATAATGACCGACCCCATACTTGAAGCTAAATCAAGAATTCCGATGCTTAGAAAAAACAATGATGTTGTGATAGTTTTAAGTCATCTCGGATTTTACGATACTGACAAAAGTTTTGACGGTTTTTACGGTGACAACTACCTTGCAAAAACAGTTCCCGGCATAGATCTTATAGTAGGATCACATACTCAGAGACATTTTACTGTTCCTGTAAAAATAGGTGATACACAGATCGTCCAGACAGAAGGTTTGGGAAAATGGCTTGGACGAGTTGACCTTACGATCAAAGGCGGAAAAATAGTTAAATCCGACTACAAGGTTTACCCCATAAACTTGAAGAGAAAAAGGGTTTCCGGAAAAAAAGTGGTTTATGAATACATAGGTGAACCCATTCCGGAAAACAGAGCTATGCTTGATATGTTAAATGGGTTCAAGTGTGATTTCCCGACAACTCAGATCGGTACTCTTAACAGAAATCTTTCAGGAGCCAGAGAAGAAGCAAGGGGACAGGAAACCGAGCTTGGAAGCATAATTGCAGATATCATGAGAGAAAGGGCAAAAGCTGATGTAGCTTTTTTAAATGGCGGAAGTATAAGAATGGGCCTTGAAAAAGGTGTTTTAACAGAAAGAGACATATACAATGTTTTTCCGTTCATGGATACACTTTTTATTGCAGAACTTACAGGACAGCAACTTCAGCAGGTACTTGATGTTTTTGCAGAAAAAGGTTCCGGTTCTCCTGGTTTTCTTCAAGTGTCAGGTCTTGAGCTTAAACTTTTTAAAGGAGCTGCACTTGACATAAAGATTGGTGGAAAACCTCTTGATCCTAAGAAAAAATACAGAGTTGCCATTAATTCATTTATTGCAGGCGGTGGAGACGGTTACACCATTCTTAGAAATATAACGACAAAAAGGGACACAGGTTTCAATATTCCCGCCATCATTGTTGATCATCTTAAAGCGAACAAAACTTTGGCAAAGCCCCAGATGGGCAGAATCACTATTGTTAAATAAAATCCGATTCAGAAATTACCTTAACTTTACGGAGTGACAAATGGGCGGTATCATAGGAATGGGGAATGCCCTTGTTGACATACTGGTAACCTTGGATAATGAAGATTTCTTAAATGATCTCGGTATAGCAAAAGGAAGCATGCAGCTTGTCGATCTTTCTTTCAGCAACAGAGTTCTCGGGAAAGTGATAGAACTTCCTCAAACGGTAGTGAGCGGCGGCAGTGCGTCAAACACTATTCATGGACTTTCAAAAATGGGGGTGACTTCAGCTTTTATAGGAAAGATCTCTGATGATCAATATGGAAGCATTTTCAGGCAGGATCTTGAAAAAAACGGAATAACCCCGAAATTGTTTTCAGAACCTCCCTGTACAGGAAGAGCAGTTGCTTTGATAACACCCGATTCAGAAAGAACCTTTGCAACTTATCTCGGATCTGCCGTGAATTTATGTGCAGATGAAATAACGGGAGAACTTTTTAAAGGTTATGATCTTTTTCATATCGAAGGATATCTGGTTCAAAACCACGAGCTTCTTGAAAAAGCTCTTTTTACAGCTAAACAGGAAGGTTTGACGGTGTCGCTGGATCTTGCCAGTTTTAATATCGTTGAAGAAAATTTGGAATTTCTTCAAAAAGTTACCGGTAAATTTGTTGACATCCTTTTTGCCAATGAAGAAGAGGCTTCTGTATTTACAGGACTGAAAGCAGAAGAGGCGGTTGTCGCAATGGGTCAAAAATGTCCTGTTTCAATTGTAAAAACCGGTGCGGAAGGTTCACTGGTGTTTTCCGGCGGAAATACAGTCAAAGTAAGCAGTATAAAGGCGTTACCCGTTGACACTACCGGTGCGGGGGATCTGTATGCATCAGGTTTCCTTTTCGGAATGATAAATGATCTGAGTTTTGAAAAATGCGGAATGATCGGAAGTCTTCTGGCAGGGAGAGTAATCGAGCAGGTTGGAGCCAAGATCCCCGAACAGAAATGGGATGATATTTTAAAAGCCGTGAGGGGAATTTGAGTAAATTTCTTGTTTTTCTCGTACTTGCAATCGTGTTTAATGCAGGTGCCAATATTATGATGAAAAGCGGGGTGATCAGTCAACCTGTTAAAACAGGGGAAGGATTTATTAATTTTGTAATGTCTTATCTTTTAAACTGGCAGTTGATGACAGGGCTCACTTTTTTCGGAGTAGCCTTGATATTTTATACAAAAGCTCTTGAAAAATATAACCTTTCAATTGCTTATCCGATGATGACATCTTGCGGACTGATAATTGTAACTCTATGGTCACTGCTGGTTTTCGGAGAAAAACTGTCATATTTTCAATTTGGTGGAATTTTTATGATAATAGGTGGAATATGGATGTTAAATATTTCCTGATAATTGCACTTGCAGTTATCCCGACTTTCAGTTCCTGCAGTTATAGAGGTTTTACAAAGTTCCGGAATGTTCCTGAAGGTAAGTTTGAAGTGGAAGAAATGAAACTTGATGACAACTACCGGGTTCTGGAAGAAGGGTTGCTTGAATACCGTATAGGTGTGGGTGATGAAATTAAGATATCAATTTACGGCAACCCTCAGGACAGCACACAGGCAACAGCTTTAGGAGAGATTTTCGGACACTCGGTCGATGAAAACGGTGAGATAAACATTCCTCTTCTCAAACAGGTCCGGATAGCAGGAATGACAAGGAAAGAGGCATCCGACCATCTTGAAAAAAGATATGAGGAGTTTATAAGAAACCCTCATGTAATGCTTGATGTGGTAAAGTATGAAAGCCAGTTTTATTATGTTATTGGAAATGTGAAAAATGCAGGGAAACACCCGGTAAGAGTTAATACCAATCTTCTGGAAGCTGTTACAAAAATGGTTCCTTCACAGGAAACTGCATCCATCCAGTTTATTTATATGAAAAGAGGAGACACTGTAATCCCTGTGAGGATAAGTGAAATTGCCACCGGAGAGAGAAATTTTGACAGATTTTACCTGAAAGACGGTGATACTTTTTATGTTCCTCACCCAAGTGCCAACAGAGCTTACATTCTGGGTGAAGTTAAAAGTCCGGGAGCGTTTGAGCTTGCAGGCGGTTCATACAGTCTTCTTGATCTTGTTGCAGATGCCGGTGGACTTGTTCCTCCCTATGCTTCGGAAGGGAGGATATATATGGTCAGGCAGACACCTGACAGACATCTCCTTGTTCAGTTGAGTTTTGATGATATTTTTTCAGGAAAAGCGGGTAATATAATTCTTCTTCCCGGAGACAGGGTTCTTGTATCACCCACAGTGCTTACAAGTTACAATAGAATTATCCAGCAATTGCTTCCCACTTTCCAGATGCTTTATACAGGGACTCTCCTTTATAGAAACTGGACAAGATAATGGATAAAATTGCTGTAATTGATGTCAGCTCTTATATTTTCAGAGCTTACCACGCTTTGCCGCCAATGACATCTCCAAACGGTGACCCGGTAAACGCAATATACGGTTTCATATCAATGTATCTTAAAACTATGGAAAGATTTAAAGGTTTTTCTGTAGTTGCCGCTCTTGACAGTGGTAGTGAAACTTTCAGAAAAAAAAGATACCCCGAATATAAAGCAAACAGGAAAGAGGTTCCTCCCGATCTCACAGTTCAGTTTAAACATATTGACAGAATGCTTGATGCACTCGGAGTTGAAAAAATTGTTTCTCCCGGTTTTGAAGCTGACGACATAATTGCCGCCCTTGCATCAAAATATAAAGACAGCGAGATTGTAATAGTTTCTTCCGACAAGGATCTTATGCAACTTGCGAATGAACGGACAATACTTTTTGACAGCATGAAAAATAAGATCATAGATCCCGATGAAGTTGAAAAGAAATATGGGGTCGATCCGTCAAAAATGAGGGATCTGCTGGCTTTGATGGGTGACAGCTCTGACAATATTCCGGGTGTTCCGGGTGTGGGTCCCAAAACAGGAGCAACACTTTTAAACGAATATGTTTCAATAGAGGGGATATATGAAAATATTGACAACATAAAAGAATCTCTGAGGAACAAGCTGATAGACAACAAAGAACAGCTTATGCTTTCAAGAGAGTTGGTCACTTTGCGAAGTGACATTGATGTTGATCTGAAAAATATAAGTGCCTGGAATGGAGTTGACCCTGGACTTTTTTTTCAATTTGCTTCAGAACTGGGATTCAGATCGCTCATAAAAAAACTGGGACTTGATGCTGAGTTGAGTATATTTAAAGAGAAAGATAAAGAGAAAACGGCTTCTAAATGGAAAGAGCAAAGCTTTGAGTTAAATGATGAACAGTATCTGGGTCTTTTTTTTCAAGAAGTTTTTTATTTAGGAAAAAACGGTTCATTTTTTTCTGTTAAAATGTATGATATTCCTCA
>SLGQ01000089.1 GCA_007136595.1 Candidatus Sumerlaeota bacterium
AGCATGATTAGGGAAATTAAAAATCAAGGAAATCAGGTTAATCGTGTGAATCAAGGTTCAGACAAAAGAGGATTAGCATGATGAAAAACAATCAAGTGAATCAAGTGAATCAAGTGAATCAAGGTTCAGACATTAAAGGTTCAGACCGTTGCGGTTCAGCCGAACTAACCAAAAACTGACACTGGAGTCTATTTCTTTCTTTACATTCAGTTTTGTCTGAATAAAATTGGGGCGGTGAAGTGGGTTAATTATCAGGGAGAGAAAGATGTTCGCAAGGAAAAACGAAAAAACGGCAATAATTACAATGGATAGTGAGATCAGCTATAATTTGATGATCGAGCAGATGTATAAATATTCAAGTATAATAGGGGACGCATCAGATAAGCGGATACTGGTTATCAGTGAGAACCGTCCCGAATATATTTATGCTATTTACGGTATCTGGCTTGCGGGGGGAACTGCTGTTCCTGTAGATTTTATGAGCGTTCCAAATGAAATAGCATATATCATTGATGACTGCAAACCTACAGCGGTGTTTACTTCAAAGAGTTCTCTTAAGAATGTTGAAGATTCAATTTCTACAGCAAAACATAAAGATATAAAGATAAATGTTTTTGAGGAGTTGTCTCTTCCTAAAAAAACTCCTGAAACCAATGATATTGATTTTGATGACATGGAAAGAACAGCTTTACTGATATACACTTCGGGTACTACGGGCGACCCGAAAGGGGTTATGCTTTCGTTTACAAATCTCCTTGCCAATGTTGAGAAGGTTGTTGAAGCTGGTTACTACAAAAGTGATGACACAGCTTTGATGATCCTTCCTCTTCACCATATTTTTCCTTTGATGGGAACAATGGTAGCTGTTTTTGCAGGTGGCGGAACCACAGCGATAGTTCCTTCGCTGAACTCGGAAGATATAATGGCTATGATGGCAAAATCAAAGCCCACCATGATAATCGGTGTGCCGAGATTTTATGAAATGCTTGTAAGGGGAATAATGAACAAGATCAATGGCAGTTTTGTCCCCAAAAATCTGTTCAGGCTGGCAAAAGCTCTTAACAGCCTTGCATTTTCAAGGATAATTTTTAAATCGGTTGCCAGAAAATTCGGTGGACATGTCAGATTTCTGATAAGTGGCGGAGCTAAACTTGATCCTTCAACATGGAATGTATTTAAAACTCTCGGTTTTGTTGTTGCCGAAGGTTACGGAATGACCGAAGCGGCACCCATGATAACATTTCCAAGACATGGTGAAGAAAAAGCAGGAAGTGTCGGAAGCGAGCTTGAAAAAGGGTGTGTAAAAATAGTTGACGGTGAAATTGTTACCAAAGGCAGAAACATCATGAAAGGTTACTACAACAAACCTGAAGAAACTGCCGAAGTTCTTAAAGACGGCTGGCTTTACACCGGCGATCTCGGAGAATTTGACAAGCAGGGAAGACTCTATATAACCGGCAGGAAAAAAGAGCTCATAGTTCTTTCAAGCGGGAAAAATATTTCTCCCCATGAAGTTGAAAAAGGTCTTGAATCTCAAAGTGACCTGATACTTGAAGCTGCAATAATGCTTAAAAATAATGTTCTTACCGCAATTTTGAGACTGGATGAAGAGCTTCTGGCAGAAAGGCAGGTTCCCAATATTGAGGAATTTGCAAGGTGGGAGATCATTGACAGATACAATACTTCTGCAAGTCACCACAAAAAAATACTTGACTTCATGCTTGTAAAAGAGCCTCTTCCAAGAACAAGGCTTGGAAAACTCCAGAGATTTAAGCTGGAACAGTTTCTTAAAGAAAAAGATGAAAGCAAAAAAACCGTTGAAACACCAAAGGATGAGTCATACAGGGAATTTGTTGTCATTGTTAAGAAATTTACAGACAAAGAAGTTTCATTCAACGATCATCTTGAAATCGATCTCGGTTTTGATTCACTTGATAAAATTGAACTTGCAGGTGTTGTCAGTTCAAAATGGGGTGTAAAACTTACCGAAGAAGACCTTGCAAAAAACTCGACAGTGGAAAAACTATATAAATTCATAAAGGAAAATGAAGGCAAACCTGTTGAAAAAGGGACAGATCTAAGATCAATGATCAAAGAAAATGTAAATATTGATCTTCCAAGAAGTGCTTTTTACCATAGATGGATAAGGTTCTATCTTTCCATGATAGTGAGATTTTTCTTCAGAATAAGGCACCATGGAACGAACAATATTCCGAAATCTCCTTTTATTCTTGCTCCCAACCACCAGAGTTTCATTGACGGACTTTTTGTTGTCATGAAACTCAAGCCTTCGGAATTTAAAAAGGTTTACTTTTTTGCAAAAGAAAAACATTTTAGAAAAGGGTGGAAAAGATATCTTGCCAACAGAAACAATATCATAATCATGAAAGATGGGGAAGGAGTCGCTGATTCAATTAAAAAAATGGCACAAGTACTCAAAAAAGGTAGAAGTGTCATAATTTTCCCGGAAGGAACCCGCACAAGAGATGGAATGCTTAATGAATTCAAGCAGTCTTTTGCGCTTCTTGCATGCGAACTCAATGTTCCGGTTGTTCCTGTTGCAATTAAAGGAGCTTACGAAGCCTTCCCGAAAGGTAGAA
>SLGQ01000155.1 GCA_007136595.1 Candidatus Sumerlaeota bacterium
AGCTTGAATTTCTCCCTCATATCGCCTGTTCCGTAAAGAACTGGAACGCCCTTTTCATAGGAACATTTACCTGATTCAATAAGAAAAATTTCATCCATCATTTTTGAAGAGACTCTGCCGAGAAAAACTCCGAACACCGATATATCAACAACCTGTCTCATTGACCATGCCGCACATCTTGTGTCAAGCCACTCAGGTCCCGGAAGCCAGTAATCACCGTCAGTTGCCATTTTCCAGTCAGAAAAAAGAGGAATCACCAGATATTTCCCGTTTTCCTCAACGGAAAACACCAGAACATTTCTTATATGTTCGTTTTTATATGAATTTTTAAGTGTATATATATCACCTGCCATTATTTTATTCATTTTCCCCTCCCTCTATTTTTGCAAAAAGAGCTTTTATGAAAAAAAGTCTCTCTTCGTAGGAAACATCTTTCAAATATTTTAAAAGTCTGTCCTTTAAACGCTCTTCATAGTTGCGGACGGTTCTTGTAGTGATGCCGTATTTCTGTGCCAGAAGCTTTCGTTTTTTTTCACACTCCCTGAAATCTTCCTCTGTCAGACACATCCTTATGACATCCAGTTCTGTAATAGTTGTAAGCCCCATAAAGTCTGATATTTTTGCGGCAATGCTTTCAGACGGATCAAAATCACACAGAGTATCTGTAACTCGTTCTTCAATAAAATCCCTGTCATTTTCAGAAACACTGACATAAGAACCGCTGAAGCCATCAGGCACAGCCTTTATAAGTATCGAAGTAATATCGGTAACGGTAAAAGGTCGTCCGAGAGAATAAGCCATATCAAGAACAACACCGCTGCACAAAAATTCTATCCTATCTCTCTTTTTAAATTTAAGATAGTTGTAAATTTCCTCGTATTTCCCCCTTGTTTCGCCGGCAATATCTGCAAATTCAACAGGAAAAACTTCACAATAAGATCTACCCTTTATTACAAACACCTTCTCCCCGTGTACGAATTTTTTCTGATATTCAATTTCATTCCTTTCTAGTTTTTTAAGAAGTGCCTCTTTTCCTGAACTTAGCTTTTCAAGAGCCCCCCTGACATCATCCGAAACTCTTTTCCAATTTGGACAACTTTCTTCTCTTAGTTTGGTTCTAATGTAGTCAAGAACTTTATTTCTGAGTATTTTTTCAAGCACTTTAAGTGAAGATTTTTTTTCACACTCGTAGCGGAGATGCTCTATTATCCTTTTTTCTCTGTAAATGCGGTTACAGATAAATTCATGAGCTTTTTCTTCAACAGTTTCTATACTGCAAGCTTTTTGAAGAGTACCATAAACTTTGTTTTTAAACTCTTTTGAAACAATGATATACGCCAGTTTTTCAAGTATTTCACCACTATTTTCTTCAAAAAGCCATTTCAGCTCATTTTTACCAAAAAACTGAATCGCCATGCCCATTTTTCCAAAATGACCCGTTTTAATTGCAAACTCTTTTAAGAGTGTACCGTTTTTTGTGTTCATATCAAGAATTCTCCCCCTGTTTTAATAACGAACATTTATCTACCTGACAACTTTAAGTGCCTGTTTTTAAACTTTTTGAAAAAAATTTTTCAAAAAGCATAAAATAATAAACTTAACTAAAAAGACTTGAAAGAAGTCGTTGATTATGGTACTATGCCGTTAAGTTTTTTAGCATGGTCTAAGACAACAGGAGGTAAAGATGGTTTTTAAACTGAAACTTGTTGCCGTTGCGGTTATATTTGCCGTTTTTTCAGGCAACCTGACATCCAAAGAAAGCAAGGTTTCCGAAGCTGAAAAAAAGATAAGGAGTATGTGGGAAGAAATAATCCCTTATGCTGTGCCTCTTCCTGCTCAGCTTGAGTTGATAGTTGAAAAAGGAAATGACTCTGTTGAAGCAGTTCACAGTCATGACGGCATGAGACACACCGTCACTGTCACTGAAGGAATAGCTAAGCTTTCCGACAGCGAAATAAAAACGATCCTTGCCCATGAACTGGGACATGTGGTTCTTAGAAAATTTACAAAAAATAAAAGTGGACTTGAAGCATATCAGGAAGAATTTGAGGCACACCTTTATGGTGCTGAAATGTTTGCAAGGATGGGAACAAACGCAAATGAATATATTAAAAACCTCTCAAACATTTTCAACAAGTACGGGAATATACCCAAAGATGATCCTTTAAGAAAAATTCCTGCCGCACTTTCAGAAAGAGCTGATTATATCAATGCAATGCCCCTTGTTTACCAGATAGTTGAAAACAGAATAAACAACAGTGATTTTTCCGAAGCCAAGAGAGTGCTTGAACAGGCACATAGAAATCTAGGATATCTTACTCTTCCTCCGTTTGATCAGCATCTTCTTGCAATAATTGATTATCTTTCTTTAAGAACATCATCTGAAGAATGGCAGAAAGTGAAGGATACCGTAGAGCAATACAAAGAATATTTCAATGGGCATCTTCTTCTTTCAAGATCACTGATAATACCGAGTAAACCTATAAAAGGGAGGTTCAGATCGTCATCTTCATCAGCAATTCCGGATGAAAGACCTCAAGCTCTTAAAGATGCTCTGACCTATTATAAAAATGCTATCCAAATTGCTCCTTACT
>SLGQ01000272.1 GCA_007136595.1 Candidatus Sumerlaeota bacterium
ACATATATCTCAAAGAGCTTGGTATCCTTGACGGTAAGTTCAAGATCAAAAAAAACATGCAGGATAAATACCGCCAGATAGAAAAATTCGTTGAAATAGCAGACTCACTTATCAAAGAAAGCGGATTGAAGTCTCCCCTTAAAATTGCCGATATGGGTTGTGGAAAAGGGTATCTTACATTTGCACTTTATGATCATATTAAAAATACTCTTTTAACAGATGTTGAAATGGAAGGTGTTGAATTAAGAAAAGATATCGTTGACAGCTGTAATGAGGTTGCAGGAAAAGCCGGGTTTGATAAATTGGTTTTCAAACAGGGGACGATCAATGATTTTGAAACAGGTTCCGTTGATATTCTTATCGCACTTCATGCCTGTGATACAGCTACCGATGATGCAATAGTCAAGGGGATAAAATCCAACGCCGGAATTATTATCTGTGCCCCGTGCTGCCACAAACAAGTCAGAAAAGAAATGGATATAACGAAAGAGTTGATGCCTGTTTTAAAGCACGGAATACTTGCAGAAAGAGAGTCGGAGATATTAACTGACGGGATCAGAGCCCTCATACTTGAACTTCACGGATACAAAACAAAAGTTTTTGAATTCATATCCAGTCATCATACAGCTAAAAACATTATGATAACTGCCGTAAAAAGCGAAAGGAAGCCCGATAAAGAAAAAATAATGGAAGAAATTGCCCTTATTAAAAACTTTTTCGCAGTAAAGTCCCATTACCTTGAAGAGTGCTTGAAAGTTGTCATCTCATCTGCTCAGGTGTGACAAGTCCTGCTTTAAATACTTCAGTCATAACTATGTGATTCATTTCACTTAAGAAAGGAAACTCGTATCTGAGATCAAGAACATAGGCTTTAAGCCTCATCTTTATCATGGAGCGGCCCTGATGGACTTCGTTGAGAAATATTACAGCAACCGGTTTTTTAAGATAGACATATTTTGAAACCGTCGCAGCTCTCATCGCCAGTTTTTTAAGCTTGTCAAGATCAACTTCGGCAGGAAAATACATCTCTGCAACGACTTGACAGTTAAATTCTCCAGTGTTTGTATTGGAAACCGACTGGCTCACGATATCGCTGTTCGGTATTGAAACAGTGCTGTCATCAGGAGTTACAATCCTTACAGATCTCAAGCCGATATGAATAACCTCTCCGTAGTGATTGCCGACCTGGATTTTATCTCCCACCTGAAAAGGATTGTCAAAAAGGATCATTATCCCGCCGAAAATATTTTTAAGAATATCCTGAGACGCGAAACCCATTGCAATACCGAAAGATGCCGTCACAGCAAGTATTGTCTCTATCGGTGGAGCAAGCACACCGGCAATTATGGTGTATATCGCAGTTATCCAGGCAACAAGTCTAAATACAGGGATGACCCTTTTTATAAAAAGTCTCGAACCTGACCATTTTTCTGCAATAGCTTCAAGTGCTTTTGTAAAATACTTGATGATAAGATATGCAAAAAGAAAAATTATTACTACCCAGAATATTTTCCCGAAAGATACGCTCCATTCAATATTGGGTCTGGAACTTTCTATAATATCGGTGACAGGTGCCATTGCCCTTGAGCCTGAAGAAGAAGCCTCTTTCGCAGGCACTGTTTTTTCAGCATGGAAAGTTTCACCTTCTATACGGACAGCTTCGCCTGCCTCATTACAAAGTTCTGCACAGAAAGGGTCAATATAGGGTTTTTTAAGCTCTTCATTAAAATCAGGAGGAACAATACTCCAGTCAATACACTGTTCCCTGTCAGAAAAAAAAGTTTCTCCGTGCAAACTTAAAAACGATGTAAAAATTATCAGCAAAACCTTAAACTTCATATCTTTGCCTCTAATGTATCATATTGAGAGACTTTAAAGTTCTCACTACATCCCTGAAAATGAACGGATGTATTTCGTAAACATCATTTTTATACAGCAAAAGTCCTCTGTTATAAAGCCTTAAAAGAAGTTTTCTGCTCTCATCTTCATTTTCCCTTGAAACTGCGGCATAATCTGAAATGCTCATTTTATCATGAATTATAAGGGACATAAGTGCGAACTTTTCTTCTTTGGGCAGATCTGCAATAAAAGGAAAATCTGTCAGCATATCACAGGAAACCTTGATCTCATCCTGAGTTATCTCAACTATCGAGTTCAGCCAGAATAATATAGAAGACCTTATGTTGCCTGCTGAAAGTCTTGAAAGTTTCTCAAAATAATTTTCCTTCAGCACTTCCTCTTTTTTGTCCAGGGTTTTTGCTCTTTTCATTTTCGCTGATATCTTTGTTTTATCTTCCGGTTCAAGAAAAACAATGTCATATCCCGAAGAGTTATGCCGTTTCATTATAAGTTCTGACAACTCTTCCTCTTTTAATCCACTTAAAGAAATCACTCTGTTGAAATATCTTGAAATATTTAGAGAAAGGTTCAGATAGTTCCACCCGTAAAGCCCTGAAGATATTATCCAGAAGATATTTTTCTGAGTCTTTTCCATGAAAAGAAGAAACCGCTCAACAGCTTCAAAACCATCAATGGTTCTTAAAAAAATCACAGGTTTGAGCCGTTCTG
>SLGQ01000036.1 GCA_007136595.1 Candidatus Sumerlaeota bacterium
GAGATGGGCTATTCCCGACTTTAATACCGGGTCAATATTTTGTTCGCCATTTATCCAGTTAAAAAACAAGCTCATTTCATTTTCAAGATTTTGGGCAGTTGGTGCCTGAAAATGGACTTTTTCTTTTCCAACTGCTCCTGAAATAACCTGCATCGGACCATTTGAATCATCTCGCCAGTTTGCAACAATTGTTTTATGGAAACCGCTGTAACCGGTCGGAAAAAGTCCGCTATGCCATGAAAAAAGTCGTTTCTTATCAAATATTTTATAGTAGTTTCCTGTTGCATCAAGCATCATGTCAACAACACCGTCAACATATCTGTCGGAATCCATCAGTCCTGACATTTTAATCCCCAACCTGCGGGCAAGTGACGATCTTACCTGCTCACGGTCTAACAATTCTCCTTCTATTTCATTTGACTTCAACACATCAAGAGTCAAAATTTCAAAGTTAGCCTGGCTTTTAAGTTCAAACCCTAATGCTCCCATTTTTCCAACAATTTTTCCCTGATAATTTCTAACAGAAGAAAGAAGTGGTAACAGTGTTTCGCTATCCCATTTGAAATTGGGCCAACACTTATTTTCATAGATATACATTGCTAATCTCCGCACAATCTGCGGTGATTATATCCGTTATTCTCCGCATTGTCAAATATCGGGGATAAAAATCAATATATCATCAAGCCGTTAAACACTGAGCGGTCTTCTTTTCCGTAAATATATTTGTCAGGGGTCCAGAAAGCGGTTGAGCCTCCTCCATCAAGATTGAGGGCATCAACGCATCCTATTGAAATGAGGTGATTGGCAAGAGCATTGAGTGTCATTCCGAATCTAACGGTTTCATGCTGAGCCATTATGAGAACAATTGAACCGTCATTTTTTATGCAGGCTGCACTTCTTGGAAGTTTTGAATCGGGGCTTATGCCCGAAGTTTCAAAATTTTCAGCGATATATTGGGCGGCACTGACATTAACTCCGTCTTTTACCAATTGAGGTCCGCCGCATGCAACATCAGTGTCATCCGGAAAGAGTGAGTTTCCGAGATTGTCTTTACCGTTCGATTGAACAATTCGGGCTTTTCTTTTTACAGAATCATAAGCGATACAGGCTCTTGGACCTTTGGCATTTCCTGTGGCAGTTTCCCAACCGAAAGAGCCTTTTGAGTAACTGTATGTTTCACTTCCGCCAAAATATCCACCGTTAATTACAGCTTTTGGAGATTTGTCAGAATGTTGCGTTGCAAGCTCTGAAACCTTTTTTTTAGTGGCACTGCCAATAACGGCAAAGTTCAGGGCAGAATCTGCTGTCGGAAAATTTGCAGTATAAATTTTATAACTGTTTGCGCCATCAGTTTTCGTTTCACTTTTTATTGAAAAAGGTTCCTGCTCAATGTCTTCATCGCTGATCTCATCGTCATCATTTTCTTCGGTATCGGCATATCTTACGCATCTTGCAAGAAGTTCATCCCAATATTTTTCTGTCGGGTTTATCACCGCAGAAAGAAAGTCTATATACCAGGCAGAATCATCGTAAGTTGCACTCTCTTTTGAAGACCAGTGATAATCACATTCTCCAACAATCTCTCCATCACGGTAACACCCGTTTGACGGACCTCCGTTGTAGTCGCAACTTGGGACGGAGCAGGGATGGTTAAGGCAGTCAACTTCATCAAGACAATCATCATTGGCGTTGCATGCTCCACCAATTTCGGTATCGGGGCAGCCTTTAACGAGTGTTCTTAACTCAGTAAGAGTTGGAAGTCTCCAGTCATCAAATCCGCCATGAACAAGATTTTCGCAGTATTTTATTGCGTCACTCCATTTTCCTTGAAAAAGTTCAGGGCAGTTTTCCCACATCAAATCAGTTTCAATGTCTATCCAGACATCATCGCAAGGAACTATAATATCATCGTCATTTGCCTGTTCTTCATCCGGTTCTGCTGTTTCATCATCGGGATCGGGATCGATAACTGCATCATCAGGATATTCAGTCACAGCATCATCCGGATCAATGACACCCTCATCAGGCATCTCATCGTTCACCACATTATCAGAGTCATTCATACCGCTCTCATCATCTGTGAGATAATCTTTCTTTGAACTACATGCAACAAAAACAAAGAAAACAAGGAAACATAAAAGTAACTTTTTCATAAAATACACCTCCATTTTTTCCCTCGCATATTGAAATATAATAAACTAATTAGAAAAGTCGAGAAAAGTATTGTTCAGGGCGACTACTTGTTGTAATTTTCAGAAAATATTAACAAAACATGACATTTCTTTTTTTTTTGACAATTTTTCAATTCCAAGTTTAAATTTTCAGGGAATTTGTTTATTAATTGGGGGGAACCATGAAAAAGATTTTAGTTTTTGTGATCTCTGTATTTCTTTTCAGCTCACTTTGGGCAAGCTCATCTAAACATTCGACAACAAACTGGCATTCCGGTATCAATGTGGGTTATTCCATGTTCATTGACAAAGGAGGTGACACCAGGGATGCTTTCCAGATCGGGTATCACTTTGAACCTGCATTTGCACAGTTCATCGGTATGGAAATAAGCTATAAATACCGTATGTACAAAGTAGATAGCCTTGAAAACCCAAGATACAACAACAGAGAAGAAGAGATGTTCTTTTTCCTTAACTCTTTAAATTTAGGGTTGAAAGGGCAGTGGGATAGCGGACGGCTTTGTCCTTTTCTCATATTCGGAGGAGGATTCCATCTCGGAACAGAATACTGGGAATCAAATTCAAGAATGGATATGGGAGGCAGTGCCTATTTGAAATGGGGACTTGATTTTGACATAACCAACCGTTTCGGAATAGGGATCGAAATGAGATACGAGTTCCTTTTCAATGCTTTTAAAGACCTTAACCTTTTTGACATCGCACTGAGAATCAATTTCTGATCTACCGAGCATTTAGTTTACTTCCTGATAGTTTATTTGCAATTTAACACCACCTGTTTCTTTTATATAGAGATGTGAAATTAATGATTTGATTTATTTCTTTCTTTGAATATTATTCCTGTCATGAATCGGGATGTTTACATAATCTCTTCCGATGCATTTGCAAAGGAGAGTTCTGAGATCACTGAATATTTTAATAAAAAAGAGATAAAAACAAAATGTCTGTCATACAAAAGGATGACAAAGCCTCCGGAAATCACACCTGAATTGGAAAACAGCAATATAGTCAAAGACATCCTCGAAAAGAATTACGAAAAAGATAACAATATGCTGTCAGCCGGTATAGTCAGATCACAAAAACCGCAGTTAAATAAAATTTTATCTTCCATCCCCGAAAAAAGTGTCATCTATCTGTGTGAAGAATATATCCCTGAATATTTTTATCTCAAAAAACATTTTTTCAGAAACTCTTTGAACTTTTTTGCTTTTGGCAAAGTTATTGAGGGACAACCTGCTTCCGTGAACAGATTTGCTCTCGATATCGGGATCAAAATTGATAATTTTAAAAGCTACGATCAGCAAAACAACTCTTTTGGAAACATATTTTCCTCTTTTAACGGACACATTGCCATAGATCCTCCTCCGGATGCAATACCATACTCTCATCTCGGTTATTTCAGGTCACCTAAAAATTTTGTCAGAGCACTGATTTCTTTTCTTGACTCTTATTACAAAAACAAAAGACACCCTTTAATAAAAATATTGTGCTGTTCCAAAGATAATGAATTTTACAATTCATCACAAAGAGCTGAGGAATTTGCCGGTTTTTTGGGTAAAAGGTGTGAAAAGATCGAATCGGTAAAACATTTGGAAAAAAACTGTGCTGTAATTACATGGTCAACAACAGAATTTTTCCGTTTTTTAAATTCAGGGTTCAAAGCTGTCCCTGCAACCAGATGCGCTGCATCATTCATTTTTACCGGAACAGGGATCGGAGAAAGGATCGTCGAAGAAAATTTTAAAAACGGTATTGAAGCTCTTTCTGAGTTTTACAGGGAAAGATCACTTTGAGATAAGCTCTATTCTTTTTCTTACTTCATCCGCCTTTGAACTTTGCCCGGACGAAACATAATAAGATTCAAGTTTTTCAAGATAGGCTCCTGAAGCTTTTATCCATCCGTTTTCAGAAGCTACGGAAAGTGCTTTCAGCAAAGTATCTTCATTATAGCAGTTATGCCTGACAGCATAAGAAGCGGCAATAAGGGTTGAAACACCTTCTTCAACTCTCGAAATTGCCCTGTTTGTCCTTTCAACATCACATTTTGAGACAGATTCAACAACTCTTCTATATTTGCCGGTCATCGTATCAAGTTTTCGTGACGAAGTAATGAACCTGAAATAATTCCTGTTTTCATCATCTTTTGTCATCGGAATAAGTTCGGCGGCACTTTCACAGTTACTTTCAATAAATATAGAAAACTCTATTGCACATTTTGTAAGGGGGGCTTTTATGATAATGTCGGGATCAGCTGTCAGCAAAAGGTTTTCATAAAACCTCTCATAGTGTGTTTCAGCAAAATTTTCTTTGCCGGACATAAATGTTTCAATATAGTTTTCCATTTGAATGTGCGCATTAGCCTGCCAGGAAGGAGCAGGAGTTGAACTGCATGAAAGAATTATAAAAAAAGTGACAAGCACCGATAGTTTTTTCAAGGTAGTTTTATCTCCTTTTTCTGTTCGAACGGTAAATTGTTTCTGATATCTTTTATCAAACTGCTTGCCGAACTGACAGCTTCATCTATCTCTTTCCTGAGAACATCTATGTCTTTTGTTCCCCCTTTCAGATCATCACTTATTTCAATAAGGTTCTCAATAAGCTTATCAAGTTCTTTGAATTTGAGATCAACATCTGAAAGAAGAGCGTTTACAGAAGGGACAGTCCCCTCTTCCCCGAAAACCTGCTCTTTTGCTTCGGCAATGACAACCTTCAGATCAGATATGGTGTTTTTTGCTTCATCAACAAGTTCGGGAAGTGCCCTTAATGTTGTTATAAGAGCCTGTGCACTCTGTCTGTCCCCCGTCAACATCTCAAGCAAACCATCCGATTTTGCCATATCCTCCATTATCTTTTCAGCGTTCTCTATTGCTTTGTTAAGTTTGCTTTCCTTATCGGTCATCACTTCAATGTTCTGTGCAACAGAATCGAACCTTTCAAGGATCGGCTGAGCTTTTTTGATAACTTCATTAATGTCATCTATTGTTTTGATCTCAATGGTTTCATCTTCAGACAATGGTTCATCCTGCATATTGGGGGTAGTTACAGTTATTCTCGGACTCCCGATAAAAGGTTTTTCAAGGGTAAACTTAGAATTTTTCCTGAACCATTTTGAATGTCTTGAAGGTATTTTAAGCCTTATCATAACTATTCCGTCTTCTGTCAGTTCGATCCGTTCGACTCTTCCAACCTGGAACCCGGAAAACTGAACTGACATTCCGACAGTTAAACCGTCTCCGGAATCTGAAGATAAATTATAGTAGTAATGTTCCGTGAACACATCTTTTACAACCATTACAAAAATGGCGGAAAATATTATCATGGCGAAAGAAAGAACAAGAAAAAGTCCAACTTTGAATTTGATATCGCCTTTCATACTGCCTTCCCGTAAAAATTTCTGTGCCATTCATAATCAAGCACAATACAACTATTATACATATTTTTTATTGAATCAAGAGTTTCCTGGATAATATTGAACGATTTTTGTCCGCTAAGCATTTCAAATGGTCGTTCTATGACAATAACTGCATCATCGATCATGCATGCTCTAAGAAGTTTTGCAATAAAAACATCGTTTTTGTTAACTCCTGCCAACCTTTCACCTTTAAGATGAATTATCCCCGCATCTTCCATCAATTTTTCAACTACGGGAAGTATTTTTCCCCTGCTTACATTGCTGTGGTATCTGGTTATAAGGGCAATATTATCCTCAATGGTCAAATTGCTCAACAAGGGGAGATCGGGAGATACATGTGCAAAATTCAAAGGGTGCATTGTTTCGATCTTTTCAACTTCACTTTTTATCTCATCTTTATAGCAAAAAAGTGCTATATCAGTTTTAGTGCTAATAGTAATGCCTCCACAATAATTATTGCGCTGAAAACGCTCATCATCCCTTTAAGGACAGAAACCGGTATCATATTAAACTGCCTTTTTGTTCTCGTTCCGTAAAAAATTGGGATTATTGAGATAAAAAATCCCATCAAAACCGATTTGATCCCGAGAACTCCGACATCTCTGAGTGTAATACTGTTGGCTATCAGTTCACTGTATGCCGCGGCACTTATATCAAAAATGGTGAAACTGAAAATAAATCCGCTAAGCAGCGCAATTATGGAAAAGAGAGTGCTCATTACAAGAACACAGAGTGTAACACTTATCACTCTGGGGATATAAAGATAACTCATTTCATCAATACCGTAAGATATCAAAGAATCAATTTCACCGTTTACTCTCATTACAGCTATTTCGGTGTTAATAGCCGAAGAAGATCTGAGGGCGATCAAAAGAACAGTTATCAAGGGTCCCATTTCAAGTGCCACCAAAACAACGATAATGTCACCGAGAAATTCACTGAGTCCAAGATTTTTGACAGTTGAAAGGACCACCCCTATAAAAACCGTACCTATTATCACACTTATCATAAGGAAAAAAGCGAGCAACTGGACAGCAGTAAAGTATATCTGCATTACCATGACATCAAGAATAACCCCTTTTTTTGTATCTTTGCTGAAAAGTACTCTGAAAAATCTTGCGACAAAAATGGAAAAATCTTTAAAAAAATCCCACTTTTCTATTGCCCAGCCACCAACTTGTTCTATTTTAGCTCTCAGCATGCACAACCACACATGACACAAACTGCTCAACCTTAGATTTTAACTACCATGCTCAGCAAGTCAAATAAAGATAACATCAACCTTCTTACTTTTTAAGCACTTCGGGTTGTGTCCTGACGACATTATCGATCGAGTCCATTATTGACTTTGCAAGTGTATCAAGATACTTGTCATCTGTGAGGAGTTTTCTTTCCTTTTCATTTGTAAGAAAACCTACCTCAACCAGTAAAGATGGCATTCTGGCACCGACAAGAACATAAAAGAGTGCCCCTTTTTTATATCCTCTGACTCTTACTCCGAAAGGTTTCAAGTCCCGTCTCAACCTTGGTCCAAGATCAGAGGCAAACCTTAAGCTGTCCTTCACATAGTGACTCATTTCCATCCCGACAAGGATCGTATTCAAAAGAGATTTCGTATCAGAAATTTTATTTTCAACCATAGCCAGCCTGTTCGAATAATCATCTCTGGAATTATCAAGATGGTATATCTCTATCCCCCCTACAGATTTATCCCTAAAAGCATTTGCATGAAGAGAAATGAAAAGATTGCCGTTCATTGCATTTGCAATTGCCGCTCTCTCTTCCAGAGCAAGAAAAGAGTCATCTTCCCTTGTCAGCTTTATATCAAGAAGTTCATATTGAGGAGAAAGATCTTTTATCTTTTTAGCAAGCCTGAGAACTATATCTTTTTCGTACAGATCTCCAAACACCGCCCCCGGGTCTCTGCCGCCATGACCGGGATCTATCACAACAGTTACAGGCGGTTTATCCTGCTTGACAATATCTCCGTCTTTGTCCAGCTCTACTACCGGTTCAGTCACTTTTCCATAGTAGTCAATTACGATCCTCCAAGGTTCCTCCATTTCTATTACGCTATATGATTCAACCTTGGAAGTATCCAAAACTATCCTGACACCGTTATCTCTCCTTCCCATACGAATTCCCCTTAAAAAAGCACTTTCTTTTACTTCAGGCAATTTAAATCCGTCAGGATCAACAGAAAGGAGATCTATGTATATCCTGTCATCCTTTTCTCCAGGAAGGAGATTATATTTGTATTTCACTCTTTCACTCGGATAAATTGCAACTCTTATCGAGTTGTCACCGGGCCACACCTTCAAATCCTTCAGTTTTTTATCAGGCTCACTTGTCAGATCTTTTAAAAGCTGTGTAAGCGAAAGTCTGTCTTCTTCCTGTATCTGATCTTTTCCTGATAAATTGAATAGCAAGAAAAAGAGACAGAAAAAGGAAACCAAAATCTTCATATCATTAAAACCTTATTGAGCCGTAAGCTCCTAAACTGTAAATTTGTATGCTTTCATAGTTTGAACTGGTGTTAGACCCCATTCCTTCATATCGCAACACCCATGCAGAACGGGTAGTAAATCCAATCGTAAAGAAGTCACTTAAAAGATAGTATATCGAAAAATTGTAAAAAGGATCGTCTTTCAGCTTGTTTTCACCTATATCTTCAAAGGTGATGGTAAAATCAGCTCCTATCTTTTTAAAAAGTATTGCATTTGCAAAAACATTGACACCATAACTGTTAAATTTCCCTTCACTGATATCGTTTTTGTATATTCTGCTGTGTTCAAAAGAACCTCCGATGGAAAATTTTCCGGTAATATCAAAAACAAGATCGAAGTAGTAACCGTGTGTCCAGTCCTCACCTTTTCTTGAAGGAAGAGATAAAAAACGGGATTTGGTTTCCCCGTCACGGTAATACTCTCTTTGAATATCATAAAAAGTATTGAAATATGAAGGAGTGTAGTTGCTTTGCATTGCCCGGTATTCCCATTTGCTTAACAGGCGCATCTCTGTAATAGTGGGGAGATCGACAGAATGTTTCAAGCTGAAGTGGAACCCTGATCCGGCATCTAAAATCTTATTCCAGTCACTATGAAAACTTAAATGGTAGTGTTCAAGTGCAAGAAAACGGAAATTCATATCAAATCCAAGAATATGGGCAGAACTCTTTTCAATCTCTCTCTTTGCAATTCCTCCAACAATTTCCGGACCATGAACTATCCTTTCGGGGGCAAAAACATCGGCAAGGTATGTGAATCCAAGCTCAAGGTTATTCCAGTAATTCTGTTTATCAAGAAAGCTCAACGGCTTAACAAAGCTCCTGCCACCGATTACATTTGGAGGTGTCACATCATCAAGAAAAAGGTCAACACCTCCAAAATCTGTGTTCACCCCTATATTCACACCTCTTTTCGGAAAGTTATATTTCAAAGTATTCCGGTAGCCGCCTAAAATTGATCCATTCCCCATATAACGGTTTTTGTGTTCACCGAAATAAAAGTAAAAGAGATCATGTTTGTGTCCGTATTGAAAATAAGTAAGAAGCTTCACCCAATCTCTCGCTTCATCCCAGTCATCTTTGGGAAAAACCTTAGCCGAAGTTTCAACCTCATCTTTGTTGTGAAGCAGAAACCTTACCGGAACATGCAATCCAAATGCAAAAGCATCAAAAGAAAAATTGCCGTAAAGACTTAACTGCAGCAAAGTGTTGCGTCCCTCATAAGAGGGAAATATCGAAAACCCGGCATAGTGTCCTCTGTTAAAGCGGCTGTAAGCCTCATCAGGATCAAAATCTACAGATGCAAGAGGCAGCAGAAAACATATAACGAACAAACAAGCTATGAGTTTTTTCATCTATTCCCTCCCCTTACTGTAGTTACAGTGAATTTCTTCTGCATTAAAAGAGCTTCTTACGAACCTGCCTGAATAAACTTCCTTAAAACCCAGAGAATATCCATATTGTTCAATTTCCAGAAATTCTTCAGGAGTATAATCTTTTTCTACTTCAAGATGTTTTTTAGTCGGCTGGAAATATTGCCCGGCAGTGAGTATATCACAACCTGCATCTCTTATATCTCTCATAAGCTCTTTGATCTCCGGCATCGTTTCTCCAACTCCAACCATAAAGCCCGATTTAGTCACAAGACCTTTTCTTTTCATATATAATAGAATTTCAAGAGACCTGAAATAATCAGCTTCAGGTCTTACAATACTGTAACGACTTAAAACCGTTTCCATATTGTGGTTAAAAACATCTATACCTGAACCTGCTATCAAGTCAAGTGATTTTTTCCTTCCCTGAAAGTCGGGAGTAAGTATCTCGATCATCGTATCCTGAGATGAATATTTAATTTTATCAACTACTTTCACAAAATGAGCCGCACCGCCGTCTTCAAGATCATCTCTGGTTACAGATGTGATGACCACATATTTCAACCCGAGTTCTTTCACGGCTGCAGCAAGATTTTCCGGCTCTCTAATATCAGGAATATCAATATTTTCAGATCTTTCAATGTTGCAAAACCTGCAGTTTCTTGTGCATTTATTCCCAAGTATGAGAAATGTTGCTGTTTTATTTTTAAAGCAGTCACCTATGTTCGGGCAGTGTGCAGATTCACACACTGAGTGAAGATGAAACTTTCTGAGGA
>SLGQ01000236.1 GCA_007136595.1 Candidatus Sumerlaeota bacterium
CAGCTCCCAGAGATACGGCAAGCACGGATGCTGTGTAGTCGCTGCCGCCTCTTCCGAGAGTTGTTACCGATCCCGAGTCATCAGAACCTACAAACCCTGCTGTTATAACACAGCTGTTATTTTCCAATAGAGGAGAAATAAAAGTTTTTGCCGCATCAGTTGTTTTTTCAATGTCAATTACCGCTTTATTGTGTGAATTATCTGTTTTGATAACTTGCAATGCATCAATGTAAGCTGTTTTCAAACCTGAAGAATTTAGATAATCGGCAAGGACAAAACTGCTTATCCTTTCTCCGTAAGACAGTATCAGGTCAACAGACCTGGGGGTGATCTCACCAAGAAGAGCAAGAGCCGGAATAAACTGTCTTATTTGAAAAATTTTTTCCTTAAGATAAGACTCTGAATTTCTGCAAACTTCAAGTTCCTCAAGGATGTTTGAGCAGGTTCTTTCAACTTCATCAGTTATTTCAAGTGCTTTTTCGATGTTATTGTTTTTGACTGCTTCGATGATGTTTACAAGTTTGTCAGTGATCCCGAAAAATGCAGATACAACGACCGCTTTTTTATTTCCGGCGTCATCTTTTAAAATATTTTCAACTTTTTTTATGGCTTTGGCATCTTTCAGGGAGATGCCTCCGAATTTAAGGACTTTCATTTTAAAGACTCCTCAGTGTTTTGGGGTGAATTTGAGATAGTTGGCTAAAGATTTTGCCAAAAGTGTTACAAGAGCCACTTCTTTAGTGTTGATCACGGGTAAAGTTTCTTTCCAGAAAAAGCGGACAGTTGCATCATTTTCAACATCTATGTCCATATAGTTGATATTGTCTTTTTCTCCTCTGGAATAGATTATTCTGCCGTCAGATTCATAAATGTCATAACCGATTATGGGGAGAGATGAGAAAAGATAGTTGTCAAAGTCAAAAGGTGCCCGTGACATATTTTCAACAATAAAAGTTTCTATCTGATTTTCCAAACGATTTTCTTTCCTTGTTTTAAAACGGCTGTAAAAAATATCGGCATAACCAAGTTTCGTCATTATGACAAACACGATTATTGAAAAAACAGAAATGATCAGAAAAGCCTGTGCATCTTTCTGAAATATCAAAAGCATTGCAAGAATTGTAAAAAGAATGGATATGGAATATAGAACAAGGACAACTTTTTTCTGATTCCAGCCTCTTGAAAGAAGTATATGATGGATATGTTGACTGTCGGCGGAAAAAATGGACTGTTTCCTCAGATATCTCCTTAAAAAAGCCAGTATTGTGTCAAGAATGGGAAGTCCCATTGCAATTATCGGAACAAGAAGGGAAACGATGGTGAGTCCTTTTGATTGGTTTTTCAGAGAAATTACGGCAAGGATATATCCTATGAACATTGACCCTGTATCTCCCATGAAGATTTTTGCCGGATTAAAATTGTAGATCAGAAAACCTACAACAGCTCCGGCAAGAGATGCAGAAACAACAGCAACAAAAATATATCCGTTAAATATCGATAAAGTCATTATGGTAATACAGGCAAAGAACGAAACACCGGAAGAAAGCCCATCCATTCCGTCAATAAGGTTGAATGCGTTGATGATTCCCACGATCCATAAAACTGTTATCGGAAGCCCCAGAATGCCAAGCTGTACAACTCCGAAAGGTGTGGAAACGGCTGAAATGTCAAACCCGTTATACCATACGAAAACCGACAGCACGATCTGGAAAAACAGCTTGTGTTTGGCTCTGACACCTTTTGTGTCATCAATGAATCCGAGAAGACTTATCATCAAACCTCCGAACACTATTACATAAGCGTTGGTAGGTGGTTTGTAGAGAAGCTGAGAAACATCATTGTCGTAAAAAAACAGAAGAAGTATCGGCAGCAAAGTACCGGCAGCTATCCCTATCCCCCCGATTCTCGGAATTAATCCACGGTGTATTTTTCGCCGGTTCACTTTATCAACCAGTCCGTACTTGATCCCGGCTTTAATGAGAAAAGGTGTAACAGATAAAACAAAAATGAATGATATTAAAAATGAAATAAGATAAGTTTTCATAAAACTGCCTATGAACTCATTAATCTAAAGAACTATATTATTCCTGCAATGGAAAAAAGCAATTGTTTTGTAGTGGACGCTCACTATTTCCATTGACATAAAAACAAAAATAGTTAGGATTTGGTTAGTGTCGTGTTAAGAGTGTGAGGTCGGGATATGAAATTTTTTCTTTTTTCTGTTGTGATTTTTTCTCTTTTTTTCTTTTTTCCCGGTTGTATTCCTGAATCAGAGGATAACTTTACGGGAGATGAAACTGCAGATGAAACTCCGGTTCCGGATGAAGATGAAAATGATCCGGTTCCCGATATTGAAGAAAATGATGAACCTGTTATTGAACCGGACGAAGAGCCTGATGAAGAGCTGGAACCACTTCTTGAGGCAATGATCGTTTTATCAAAAGAAAATATTTATGAATATGGATATGTTGAACTCGGTGCAGAAGTGACGGGAGGAACTCCGCCCTATATGTATAAATGGAGTTTTGAAGACGAAGAGCCTTTTTCCACAAATGAAA
>SLGQ01000165.1 GCA_007136595.1 Candidatus Sumerlaeota bacterium
ATTGAAAGCGTAACAGAAAACATAAATGAAATAATGATATCCGGAGCCGGAGCGATCCTTCTTGCAGTAATTGCAGGAGCAATACTTTGTTTCATCTTTTCAAAACTCAAGAATCCTGTGAGCGTAAAAGTACCTCTTGTGCTGTCATTGGTATTCGGAGCAGTATTTACATCGGGAGTAATTGCGCTTGCTCTTTTACCTATATATATAAAGGAAGGAGCATGGACAGAAATAATGACAGGCACAGCGGTATTTTCCTTCTTTCTTTTCGTCGCATATTTCATGATCCTTGCAAATGTACTCGGCAAAAAAGCATTGGGGAGCTACCGGGATTCAATATCTGAAAAGGGGATAGTACTCGGAATCAGAAATATGGCTGACGGCAGCACCGCAATAAATCCTAAATGGTTTAAAATGGACTGGAAAAGTCTTTATACCAATGCACTTATTCTCGGAGGGATCGGAAGCGGTAAAACCAGTGCAGTCCTTTTAAAAGTCCTGCAACAGATCCTCACCATGAAAAAGAAAAAACCGGCTGCATTCATCCTTGACATAAAAGGGGATCTATATGAAACCGTAAAAACATGGAACCATGACAGGCAGAAAGACCTTGTATGTTACGGTTACGGATACGAACCCGTAAACATACTCGGTAATGAAACCATCCTTAAAACGGTCAACAACCTTTCAAAAGGATTCAGCTATCTTGATGAAGCCGGAAGCAAAGTGAGCTACTATCAGGATAAACAGAAAGATTACCTTAAATTTATCATAAGACTGCTGAGAATTTTCTGTTCAAGACCGTCAAAATCAACGACAGATGCATACCTTTATAATAAATACACCACATACAGATCCGATACCGGCGATACGCTCATGAATTTTTTTTCCATGAACTCCTTCCAATTTATCCGGAACTCGAAACTTCCTCCCTGGGACAAAGAAAAAAATCAGCCCGTATCTTTTGATACGGCAAAATATTTTTCAGCCATAAAAGGAAAAGAACCTTTTGCTGAAGCAGATGATTTCACCATATCAGACATATTCAGAATACTTAACGACAGAAACATTTCAAAAGGACTCTTTTATTTCTGTGAAGAATATCTCGAAATAATCCACAAACACCCTCAATTCGGCGTGAGAGCGGGGGACTATGACCAGTACACGGATTTTCAAAGTGCCCTGGGCGACTACCGGAACTTTGTCTTTGACAAAGATTTTGAAAAGAACATATCGGGACTGAAATTCCCTCTTTCAACACTCAGCGATGAATCAATATCGAAATACTTCAATGCAAAAGGGAAAGCAGTTGATTTCAGACGGGACATAGAAGAAGGCAAAATAATATTTGTAAATGTACCGGAGGGAGATCTTGGAAGCGAAGTTGCAAGACTTGTCGGAATACAGTTCCTCTTCCAATACATATCAACCCTTAACCGCAGAAATTCCGTACTCAGTGAAATGAGCAAAGAGCGCCCCGTATTCATACTCATTGACGAATTCTTCAAATTCATCAATAAAGAAATAATGAACTTCACCAGTACCAGCAGATCAGCAAAAACAGTCAACATCCTTCTTGGACAATCACTCGGCCAGTTCCCCGAAGAATACAAAGAAGCCTTGAAATCAAACCTTCGTACAAAAATAGTCTTTTCCATAGGGGACGAAGTTACAGCCGAACAAATGTCACGGTATCTCGGAGAACAGTTGACACAGCGGAGATCAAAATCAAGATCTTACGGACCTTACGGCTCCACCAGTCAAAGTCAGGCAGAACAGTTTGACCGCAAAATCAAACCTCACGACCTCATTGAACTTAAACCGTTCAATGCTGCTACAAGCCACTTTGACGGTGAAATGACAAAACCCGCTGAAATTGTCCTTTACCCTGCATGGTTCATGAAAGGATATAACATCTTCCCCGTTGAACACTTCATATTTCTTTTCAGTAAAATGCCTGATAAAAAGAAACTCGATGATTACATCACAAAACTGAATGAAATAACAAAAGTCAAAGGAATAAAACTTTCAAACCTTACAATACATAAAAATGTCCTCTTCTTCACAATGTCCCATAAAGGGATCATAGACCATAAAACAGTTGATTCATTACTCGACCTTGCTCATAAGGTGGGAGAGTTCGGTATTGACAGGTTCAGTTGCAGTTATGACGAACTTCTTGATAAAAAAAGAAAGTTGAAGATACCGAGTTAAACCGTGACCTGTGGTCTGTCACCTGTCACCAGTGACGAGACAGCTTCGCTGCCTGTGTCCTGTGACCACTGAGCTGTCATCTGTGAACAATGCGGGGCAGAACACCACGAAAAATAACATTTTAAAAGACCTAAACACTTAAAATTACACAATAAATCAACTTCGCATAATTTACATTATGTAAACCAATTAAAAACAATCCGTATAAATAAAACAACAAAACACCATTAGAGCAACGCATTTCGCTTCTGCTGCATTTTCAGTTTTTTGAATGTTAAGGGCTTGGGTTGTTCGTGTTTTCGGCTCTTGTTGAGTGAAAACTTAGGAAAACATC
>SLGQ01000148.1 GCA_007136595.1 Candidatus Sumerlaeota bacterium
TAATGCGTGACTGGGAATGTTACTGTGAGGAATCAGGCGTTTGTCCGTTTGAGGAATAGGCAGCGGTATTTTATTGAAACTTAAATTGCAAAATAATAAATTTGGTCTCAAGCTTTTTCTGTTAATAGTTTGAATAATATGGGGGTTGCATCAACTCTCGAAATGTCTTTTGATGAAGTCGATCATGTTGTTGAGTTTTTTTACCATTCCGGGTGAATCGTCTTTAACTTCTTTTTCCAGAAAACCGTTTTTAAATATGGCTTCCTTCCCGATCAGATCTTCCATTGATGGAACAACTTTGTCATAACCTGTTCCGCCTGAAGTTGTGAAAAAAACCACATTTTTGAAGTTGCCTTTATTCTGGTTAATGTATGTCCGCACAGCGGGAGCCATGGACCATGCCCAGATAGGTGTTCCTATTATGACAAGATCATAGTCAGATGGATCATGTTTTGTCGGTTCGATCTCTGTTTCATTTCCGAAACCGGCATCTTTGCCTGCAACAATATATCCCCATACTCCCGACCGGTCTTTTTTATCAATGATTTTTTCAGTATCACCATTTAATGCTACAGCTATCAATTCTCCCACTTTTTCGGTAGTTCCGGTTCTGCTGTAGTAAACAACAAGTGCTTTAGGTTCAGGGCTTTCCACAACAGTCTCACCACTATGAGGTTTTTTGTCAATGTCTGCGGTGTTGACAGTGAGAGCGACTAAAATACTCAAAAATAACATGGGCATCTCCTTCTTGAAAAATCCATGGATATGATAACCAAAAACTGACATTACTAAAGAAAAATATTTTGTCCTGAAACTATTGTTGACTTTTTCTAGTAATTATATTTACATCATTTAATTATTGTCCGGTGGTGATATGCTATATTTTATTCTTACTCTCCTTATTTTTTCTTCAATGGAAGTCGTTTCAAAACCCTTGATGGGAGTCATTGATCCATTTGTTCTTACTTTCTGGAGATTTGCAGCAGGTTCACTCTTTTTTCTTTTTCTTCCGGGAATGAAAAACAGGTTCCGTGAAGTTGCAAAATTCAACAAATGGAACTGGTTTTCCGTTTTTATGCTCGGTCTTCTCAATACTTTTCTGGCAATGAGTTTTCTTCAGGTTGCTGTTAAACAAAGTTCAGCTTCAACTGCGGCAACCATATTCTGTTCAAACCCGGGATTTGTTTTTTTGTTTTCAGTGATAATGGGCTATGAAAAGATGAAACTTGCTAAAACAGCAGGGTTGATATTGGGTATTGCTGGAATTGTAATTATTATGAGCGACAGAGGAATAGTTTTGGGTTACGGTATGATATATGCCGTGTTTGCAGCCATTTTTTTTGCGGTTTATACATTGCTCAGCAAAAAAAGTGTGCAGGGGATATCACCTTCAACCATAAACATGACCGCTTTTCCGCTTGGTGTGATCGCAAACGGAATATTTATAACATTAATGGGAAAAGATCTTATTCCTGACTGGATGCTGTTTCAGGATACCGGCACAGTTTTTTCACTTCTTTATCTTGGATTGATCGTCACAGGAGCAGGTTACATAACTTTTTTTGAAACCATTAAAAGATTTACAGCAGTCAGCGTCTCTTTGATATTTATGTTCAAGCCGGCAGTCACATTACTTATGGCGTTCATTTTTCTAAATGAAAGAGTGGCTGTAACTTTTTATGCCGGACTTTTTGCAGTTTGTTCAGGAACACTTTTAATTGTAAGAGATAAAATAAATAACTTGAGATTTTTTTCGTAATAAAATATCCTTATAAGCGACAGAATTGATTTTTTGGGTCAAAAAATGAGAAAAATTTCAGTTACGCTGCTGATTCTTCTGATATCGGTTCCGCTGTTTTCCTTATCCAAAGATATATCATTAAGTCAATTTATGATAGACAGCTATGATATTCAGTTCGGGCTTCCTCAAAACTCTGTGAGATCGATGGTTCAGACAAGAAACGGTTTTCTGTGGCTTGGCACGGAAGAGGGATTTGTCAAGTTTGACGGGATCAAAATGGATGTTTATGATGATGTTTTATTCCCGATAGATAACCACAAGGTGGAGTTCATCATCGAAGAAAGAGGTGACACTAACTTGTGGATAGGAACTGATGGCGGGGGTATATTAAAGTTCAACTACATAACGGAAGAATATGAAATTTTTGATGTTAAAACGGGGCTTCCCGAAAATAGCATCATAAGGGGTGTCGAAGGTGATGACGGTACATTTTATTTCGGAACCAGAAGAAGCGGCATCATAGTTTTTTCAAAAAATGGAGAAAGAAGGGTCATAGATAGCTCTTTAGGACTTCCTTTGAATAATGTCACAGCTTTGATAAAAGGGAATGGCGGAGTTGTATGGGCAGGAACGCAGCAATATTTTTCCCGGATAGAGGGGAATAGAGCTGTTGAGGTAGCAAAATTTCCAAGTGAAATAACAACCATATATCATTATGATAGCAGAAGGTTCATTATTGGTACAAGAGGATCCGGAGTATTCATCTTTGATACGGACGATAACCGTTCTTCTCCCTATATGAGCAGGCTTTTTTCCAGAAGGATGATAAGCAGTGTCTATAGAGACAGTCATGATTGTGTTTTTGTGGGTACTTACAATGATGGTCTTTTCAGGATATGTTCAAATGATGATCAGGGGATATCTTCGATCGGGAAAAATTATATTGTAAGCATACTCGAAGACAATGAGGGAAGTGTCTGGACAGGAACGCATGGATATGGACTTTATCGCTTCAAAGAAGGAAAATTCATAACTTATGGAAGATTGAGCGGTCTTGACCAGCCGGTCGTTTTCCCTGTTCTGGAAAGCTATGACGGTTCAATATGGCTTGGAACCTGGGCGGGAGCAATGTACCGTCTCAGAGATAATCAATTGAAAAAATATACATTTGGAAATGATCTGGCTCCTTATGATACGGTTCTTTCTTTGACCGAAGATAGAGACGGTTCTTTATGGGCGGGTGTTTATGGAAAAGGAGTGCTTCATATTAAAGCGGGCGGCGAAACAAGACTTTATAACGAACTTGACGGGCTGCCTGAAACAAATGTGGCGGCACTGTTCAAAGACTCAAGAGGGACACTCTGGATAGGGATGCTTAACAACGGATTGGCATATATGAAGGGTGATAGAATTTTCCGTTTCCCGGGAACTGATAACTTTGGAGTTTCAGGTATTGCCGAAGATCTTGATGGAAACATCTGGATAGCATCAAAGATCGGTCCTTTTAAAGTTCAAGGGGATAAACTTGTTTCAGAATTTGCCAACCTGGAAAATATCGGAACGCTTTCTGTATATTCCTCTTCAAGCGGGAATCTCTTTTTTGCATCGGACAACGGTCTTACAATATACAACAAAGAGACAGGTGCGGTAACTATCGACAGAAGAAGCGGTCTTGATACAAAAACCATATTTGATGTCACGGATGACCAGGATGGGAATCTTTGGCTTACATCAAATAAAGGAATTAAATTTATAACAAAAAGTGATGTAGAATCTTTTATTGCAGGTAAAACGGCAAGTGTTGCTCCAAGAACATACAGTTTTCAGGATGGTCTTCTCACCCCTGAGTGCAATGGAGGGACACAGCCTAATATCTGGAGAGGCAAAGACGGGAGAATATGGATCCCTACAGCAGAAGGACTTGCTGTTGTCGATCCAGGGGAAATGAAACAGAACAATGTTGTTCCGCCGGTACACATTACGAATGTTACCGCAGATGGAAAAAAACTCCCGGTCAGAGGAGCAAAAGAATTTACTTTTGATCCCGGAACAAGATCACTTTCTTTTGAATATACAGGTTTGAGCCTTCTTTTTCCCGATCAGGTAACATTCAGGTATAAGCTTGAGGGATTTGATGAAAGATGGCAGAATGTTGATACTCAGAGGAGAGCTTACTATACAAATGTAGGTCCGGGAAAATATGTTTTCAGAGTTCATGCTGCCAACAACGATAATGTGTGGAACAATGAAGGAGCATTTTTGACGATCATAATCCGTCCATTTTTCTGGCAGACATGGTGGTTCCGGCTTCTTGTGATAATTTCAACAGGCTATGCCATGATCTATTACATCAGAAGAAAAGTTGCCGAGGTTAAAGAGAGAGAAACCATGATGAGCAACACCATCACTTCCAGAACTAAAGAGCTGAAAGATATTCTGATGCATGTGCAGTCTCTTTCTGTTACTTTGGGAGATATTTCAAGGACCATTTCTTCAAATACCGGCATGACCGCTGAAAAATTTAATGCGACTTATGCCATGATAGATACGGCTTCTTCAACTCTTTCCGATATTACAGGAAAGCTTGAGGAGACAAAAAATGAAGTTCAGTTGATCCACGGTACAGTTTCTGAAATTTCTCAAAAGACAGATCTTTCATCATCTGTTCTCAATGAAGCTGTCGAGTCTATTGAAAGGATCGAAAAGAGTGCTGAAGAAGTGTCTAAAATTGCAGAAGTTGTCGATGATATCGCTTTCCAGACCAACCTTCTTTCTTTAAATGCAGCCATTGAAGCCGCAAGAGCCGGGGATGCCGGGAAAGGTTTTGCTGTTGTAGCAGAATCTGTCAGAGAACTTTCATCTCAGACAGCGGAAGCGGTTGTCCATATCAAAAAGCTCATAGAAGACACTTCTTTGAAAGTTGTTTCAGGAAGGAACTCTGTTAATAACATCGTCAGTTTTTTCAGTGAGATAATTGGAGAGTTCAGAATCATATCTAAACAGATGAATGAAATCAGAGAGGTAATCGAAAAACACACATGGGAAGTTCAGTCTGTTGACAGGTCACTTAGTGATGTCAGACAGATAACCCAGGAAAATACACAGATGGTTGACAGTGTCTATCAGGTCTCAAAGAAACTCAATGTTGAAACGGCAAACCTTAAAAAAGAAGTTTCAAAAATAAAAGATCACGGAAAGTGATCAGTAGTTATCGCTGATAAGTCTCATCATACTTGAATGAAGTTCCTTGTTGCTGGAAACAAAAACAAATTCGCTGTCTTTTGATTCCCAGTAAACTATGTCATTCCCTTCCGTGTGGTGTGCGGTAACTTTACACGATTTTCCATCAGGGGTCCTCAGAAGACAGTTTCCATTTTGAAAAACAGGTTTCAGCCTATCATTTTTGCTGCTCATCAAAAGAGTCCCTTCACCGTTTTCATCTCTGAGCTTTAATTTTGCCATAGGTTGTGCGGCTATGGAAGTGTATCTCCCTTTTAAAACAGGAGATATTTTGATAAGCTCTCTGACAACTTTCTGATCCATTTTTATTTTCGGTTTTTTGTTGCCCGCTAAAATGGAGTCGCTTTCTGTGTCAGCAGTAACTCTGAATTCATCAGGAAAGTTATTGGAGTGTGCTGAAATAATTTCCTGTATGATAAGATTTTGGCTTTTATCAACATTGAAGATCATAAAAGAGAAAACAACGCTCAGAATAATAAATGAAGTAGAAGCGGACAAAATAATTATCTTCTGGTTCAAACCCGAAATAAACAGCTTCATCTTTGAAAAAATAGTTTTTTTATCACTCGATTTATCGATCAGGTGATAAAATCCTTCTTTTTCAATAGGAGAAAGAGTTTCGATGTTTTTAACTTCCGTCACTACTTTTCTTATGAATTTCAATTCCTCATAAACAGCTTTGCAAGAGTGACAAATTTCAATGTGTGCAGACATTTTTGCACTTTCATCCAAATCAAGCTCACTGTCAATGAACTGTTCGATAAAAAGCTCATTCATGTCACATTTGAAATCATGCATGTTTTTTTTCCTTTTTTGAAACTATTTTTAACTCACCTGCTTCTTTGCGAAGCATTTTTCTCAAATATGCTCTCCCCCTGTGAAGTCTGCTCATAACAGTGCCAATAGGAACTTCAAGGGCTTCCGATACCTCTTCATAAGAAAATCCTTCAACTTCAACAAGAGTCACAACATCCTTATATTCGGCAGGCATTGATGCAAATATGGTGGTGATCTTTGATCTCAAAATGGGATCATTGATAAATTCGGCACTGGAATCATCAAAATTTAAGAACATCGGGGTTTCCTCACCGTCTTTGGAAATGTCGGCAATGAATGTTTCATTCCGGATGTTCTCTTTTTTCAGCGTATTTATATAGTTGTTTTTTAATATTTTAAATATCCACGATTTAAAATGGGATTCTTCTCTATAAAGGTGTTTTTTCCGTAACACAGTTACAATTGTGTCCTGCATCAGATCAAGTGCTTTCTCTCTGTTTCCGGTTATAAAAAGCGAATAACTGAAAATAGTTTCAATGTTTTCTTTCAGCAACTCTTCCATTTTCCCTCCGTGGATAAATCCACATGAAACTAAGAAACAAACAGTAAAAATGTTATCAATATTCCTGAAAATTTGAAGAAAATAATCAGATTCTGTTTAAAACCCTTTCCAGCCGGGAAACGAGCTCTTCTGTTTGCCAGTTATTTCCGATTGTTATCCTGAAGAAGCCGGGAAGATTCTTAAAAGAACTTCTGTCTCTGACAAATATATATTCATTTTCCATTTCTTTAAGCAGAAGCTCGAGCTTCGGGTGCTGTACCATTATATAATTTGCCGCACTGTCATAAGCGGTAATATTTTTCTTTCTGAAGTAATCCAGTAAAATGATTTTGCTTGCTTCTACTTCCCGGACATATCTTTTCATGTATTCAATATCTCCCAAAGCTGCAGAAGCGGCAACCTGAGCAAGAGTGCTTACACTTTTCGGGTTTAGAACTTTTGAAAGCTCTTTTACTGTCAAATGGTTCGTTACCAGGTATCCAACTCTTAATCCTGCAAGAGCCCATGCTTTTGAAAGAGTCCTTGTTACAATGAGATTCGGATATGTTTCAATGAGGTCGGCAACAGTTTTTTCCGAAAACTCAAAATAAGCTTCGTCAACAAGAATGACAGCATCTTTGACGATAGAGCAGAGGGTTTTTATTTGTTTGCGGGATATTAAAACCCCGGTCGGATTATTTGGATTTACTATGTAAACAAGTTTAGTTTCAGGAGTTACATTGTTGATAATGGATGTTATATCAGGTTTGAAAGGATCGGGTGTTTCCACTTTTTTAAGAACCGCTCCTCTGGATTGCACATAAGTTACAAAGTGGGTGTAAGTGGGGTAAGGAACAAGAACATGATCGCCGGGATCAAGGAAAACTTTGCATATAAGCTCTAGAGCATCGTCGCTTCCATTGGTTACAAGGATTTCATTTACTGATCTGCCTGAATAGATAGCCAGATGCGAAGCAAGTTTTTTGCTGTAAAGTTCAGGATACCAGTTCAGAAGGTTCATGTCTTTTTCAAGAGCATCCTGGATCGCTTCTTTTACAGCCGGAGAAGGTGGTATAGTTGATTCATTCCAGTCCAGTTTTAAGGGGGTGATGTTCCCTTCTTTAAACTCACCGGTTTCTTTGATTTTGTCTCTGCTGCATACAGGAGAGTAAGCCTGAACACTATCAACACAGTTGCTGACAAGTTTTTTTTCAGGATTAAGATAAGCAATGTTTCCTTTCATTTCAATCTCAATTCATGCAATACAATAAACCATAGTCCCTATAGCAAAAAATGTGCCAGGCTAACGCACTGTATTTGCTGGGTTTAAACTTGGCTGTTTTTGAAAGATATTTACAAACGGTTAAGATTTTGTAAATAAAATTTACAATTGGGTGCCGGCTTACTTTATTAAGGTTTTATTCCCTTCCTTTAAAAATTTCAACTTGGAGTGATCAGTTGCCGGATTATCTGAAATATCCAGATAATTAAGGTTTTTTAATGAAGAAACAGGCGAGATATCGTTGATCTTATTGTTTTTTAAAAGCAGATGCTGTAATTCAGAAAGGGTGGAAAGTGGTTTTAGGTCTTCTATTTGATTGTCCGAAAGTCCAAGCCAACTCAAAGACCTTAGAGAAGATATGAAACGAATGTCTTTAATTCTGTTGTTTGACATCGCAAGACTTTTAAGGTTTCTCATCCCTTTTAACGGATTGCCGTTTTCAATTTTATTGTTGTTGAGCCCGAGTCTTGAAAGCAGCCTGAGGTTTTTCAGAGGTGCAATTGTCGTTATGTTGTTTCCGCCAAGTTCAAGATGAGTTACCCATGTCATTCCTGATAAAGGGGAGAGATTTGAAATTTGATTGTTATCAGCCCATATCCAACTCAGTTTTCTAAGTTTGGACAAGTGTGAGATGTCCGATATTTTGTTTCTGCTTATCGCAACAGCTTCAAGGGATGTTGATCCCGAAAGAGGTGAAATGTCCGAAATGTTGTTGTTTTCGATCCCGAGTTTTTTTAGTTTTTTCATTTCCGACAAAACACCAATGTTTTCGATCTTGTTGCTTCCTGCACCTAATTCTTCAATGTTTTTAAGGTTTTTAAGTGGGGATATGTCAGTTATGAAGTTTCCGGTCAACCACAATTTTTTTAATTTTGTGAGGTTTGCTATCGGCTCAACATTATTGATAGAGTTATCTCTGAGAGATAATGTTTCAAGATTGGAAAGACGATCTATTCCATTAAGGACGAAAATTTCGTGATTGTTGCATTCAAGGTTTGTTATTTTCAATAGGTCTGTTTCGGAGATCTCACCTTCCCTGGAAGAAAATGAATTTTTGATGCACAACTCCAAGTTAACATCTTTGAAATTAATTGCACCCGCTTCAAGTGAAAATGAAAAAAGTATTCCCCAAAGCAGACTGGAAATAAAAATAATATTCAACTTCATATCACTACTCTCCCGGCAAAAATTCGCATATAAATACCATAAACAAATCGTCCAATCAAGTTTAATAAGCTCAACCGGGCATAATATTTCATTTTAGAGGGTGATAAACTTGAAAACTTTTTATCAATACTGTAATCTCTCCGTGAACAATTGTGACGGGGTGTTGAAATGTATAAAAGAGTGTTGCTTAAAATCAGCGGTGAGGCGTTACTCAGTGATGACGGCAAGCCGATAGATCAGAAGTTTCTTTCCTATCTTTCAGATGAAATAAAAACGATCCATGATCAGGGAACCGAGATTGCAATAGTGATCGGCGGCGGGAACATTTTTAGAGGATTTACAGCCAACAAAGAAACCGGGCTTGACAGAGTTACAGGTGATTACATGGGAATGCTTGGAACGGTAATAAACAGTCTTGCTTTGAAAGCCGCTTTTGAAGCGAAAGGTATGGATTCCCGTGCAATGTCTGCAATTGAAATAAATAAAGTCGCAGAACCTTTTATTCTTGGAAAAGCTTTAAAACATCTTGAGAAAAAACGGATAATCATTTTTGCTGCCGGAACGGGGAATCCCTACTTTACAACTGATACCGCCGCTGCATTGAGAGCTGCGGAGATCGGTGCAGATGTTCTTATCAAGGCAACCAAAGTAGATGGATTGTATGACAAGGATCCGGCTAAACACGACGATGCAGTTTTAATTAAAAGAGTAACTTACAAAGAGGCAATAGAAAGAAGGCTCCGGGTTATGGATATGACAGCTTTTTCTCTTTGCGAAGAAAACAGTCTCCCTGTAAAAATTGTAAATATTTTTAAAAAGGGTAATATGAAGGCAGCTGTAAACGGGGACGAAGAAGGTAGTTTGATAACGGGCAATTAAAATTTCACAGAATAATGGAGAGTAAAATGTTTGAAGAAAATCTTTTTTTTAAAGAGTTGAAAGAAAAGTTTGAGAAATCAATAGATGCTTACAAAGGTGAGACAACACAATACCGTACCGGAAAAGCATCACCTAAACTTCTGGATAATATTTTTGTTGATTACTACGGTGCGAAGACACCTTTGAATCAGCTTGCTTCCATCTCAACTCCCGATCCGAGACTTCTTCTGGTACAGCCTTTTGACAGAAATGTTTTAAAAGACATTGAGTCAGCTATCAGAAATGCGAACCTCGGTTTTAACCCCATAAATGACGGAGCCAATGTTAAAGTTCCGGTACCTTCACTTACAGAGGAAAGGAGAAAAGATCTTGTTAAACAGTTAAGCCAGTTAACAGAGAAATACAGAGTGAGCCTGAGAAATTTACGCAGAGACGCACTTACTGAAATAAAGCAGGCTCAAAAAGATAAGGATATTACTGAAGATAATGAAAAGAAATTTTCTGAAAAAGTTCAGAAAGAACTCAATGACTACATAAAAAAACTTGAAGATATTGCAAAAGCCAAGGAAAGTGATATTCTGGAA
>SLGQ01000257.1 GCA_007136595.1 Candidatus Sumerlaeota bacterium
TCTCTGAGAATATTTCCTGCGGCATAAAGGGGAATGTACCATCTGTTTTTTCTGTCACCTTCATTTTTTGCACTTACAACTATTGAGTATATGGGAGTATATTTTTTATTAAACAGGATGGATTTAGGAGCACCTTTGTCTTCGAGTTTGGCTGTTATTTTGCCACAACTTTCACATAAATTCTCAAAAAACACTTCACCATATACACCGGCAGGGATTTTTCCCTGTTGGAGGAGTTTTTTATAAAGTGTATCCATGTCGAGGTTTTCAAGTTTATATTTAAGGATCGCATCATTAATGTTGTATTCATCGAGTTTGTTAGGAGCAAACATTTCATGCTCATTTTTTTTATCTTTTTCATCAGGGACATACATCCCTACACTTTTTGTGAAAAATGCTTTCGGTGGGTTTTTAAAAAAACTTACAAGCTCTTCAATTGTTATACTTTTCACTTTGTCGTTCAGCTCAACTTCTGAAATTATTTTATGTTGTTCTTTATCATTTTTCTGAAGCGAATTGAATATTTGTTCAGCTTTTTTATTGTATGTAAAAAGATCACTCCCTTCTAAAAACAATTTTTCGCTGAAAGGATGAAGAGCTCCATCAAAAACTTTTTCCTGCTCTTTTATGTCTGAGACAACGGAAGAGGGTAGAACAACTCTCCCTTTAGCTGAATTGTAGCCGGTATATGTAATAATACATTCCCCGGCTGCCGTCACAAGTGCTTTAAAAAGTTCTTTGTCCCGATTCCTTTTTGAATAACTATCCTCAAGTTCAAGCAGATTCAATTCCTGATAAGTTTCTTTTGCAGGGAAAGATCCGTCGTTCATTCCTGCAAAACATATAAGTTTGAAGTTGAGAGGTCCGGTGCCGTTCAAAGAGGCAAAAGATATTCCATCCCTCATGAATCTGTGTCCCCCTCTTTTTTCATTATTTTTCTGCATCAGAAACATTTTGACGGCATCAATTGAAAAAGTTATGTCATCACTCAAACCGATTTCGCCTAACCTGCCAATATTCTTCCGAATAAAAACGAGTTCCTCGGCACTTTCATAATCTTCATGAAAGAGCTCTGCAACCATTTCCAAAAGAAAATCTTTCCAATCACTTAAAGATTTTTCTTCTTTGAATTGGTCTATTTTTTCTTTTATGATTGAAAACATCTCGATCAGATCGCCTATCTTTTTATATATGCCACCCTCTCTATCTTCAAAAGGGGTAATTTCATTAAATATTGTATCGGGTTTTCCCTTCATTGAATATCCAAGCAGAAGTCTTTTTTTTGTAAATTCAAAAGTGTTGCTTATGTCACCCGGCTTATGGAAAACCGATCTCTCAGCTCCATCTACATATCTTCTGAATCCTGCATCACTGATTATTTCTGAAAGACTTTTTTTGTCATCCTCTTCGAGATCGAATTTCTTAAGAATATGTCTGCAGGAGAGTATTTTTTCCAAATCACTTAATCTGAAAGGGGTGTTGCATAGATCGAGAATTTCATTGAAAGCATCATTTACGGGGCTTCTTTTAACATTTACATTGTCAGAAACGGTAAATCTCAGCTTTGCATCGTTATCAGTGAAAACAGCTTCAAAATAGGGGGCATATTCATCAATGTCAGGTGTCAGAACAAGTATGTCGCGTGGCTTAAGGTCTTTGTTTTCATGAAGTTTTTTAAGTATATGGTCATAAAGAGTTTCAACTTCTCTTTGAGGATTTGCTGCCGGAATAATTGATATTTTATCTAAATCCATATCTTTTTTATCGTGAGATGCAACGAAACATTCTTTTACATTGCATATTTTTTCAGCGGCACTTCTGATCTCTTCCTGGAAAGGGGTGAGTGGTGAGTCTGAAACAATGAAAAAAGGCTCTTTAAATATTTTTCCAATCTTTTTGAGCTCTTCAATAGCGGTCAACGGGGCAAACAACCCTTTTGAAGCTTTTAAATATATTTCTTTCTGCCACTTTTCAGTATCATTTCCATATTTGCTTTTATCTTTGATCCAGTATCTTAAAATGTCTGGATTTTCGTTCATATATTTTGAAAAAAGATCATTGCAAAGTTCTGCGAACTGGAATCTTTTCATAATGTTTTTACAGTATTTTCTGATGTTTTCACTATCAGTTTCAGCAAGATTTTTGTATATGCGCCATAAAAGAACATCACTGTCGGCAAATTTATTGTCAGGAAAACATTTTTCTGATGCTCTCTTTAAAAAACTTTCAAATGTGAAGAACTCATAGCCGGCAAATATCCCGTTTTTCTCCGCTAATTTCAAAGAGAGCCACTGTTTCAGTTTTTTGTTGTTGACAATGAAACAGGTTTTTTCAAGAGGATTGCGGGATCCTTGCAGAGTTTTTCCAGAAACAAACTCCTCCATGCAACTGAATTGACTATGACGGGTCATGGATGCCTCCTATGAAGTTTCTCAAAAACAGACAGCTGTGCAAAAAAACCATAAAGCTTTGATTTCACAGTGTTTTTGCTTAGCCAATCTTCTCAATTCTCAGTCGGGATTATATACTATTCATTAAAA
>SLGQ01000303.1 GCA_007136595.1 Candidatus Sumerlaeota bacterium
AAAAAGCTCAAATGATCTGAATGTTTTCAAGAGGGAAAGATGATAATTCCTTACAGCACGAATGCTTACTACACAAAAATTCCTTTTGTGAACATTACCTTGATAGGGATAATGGTTGCATTTCACATTGCGATGATAAATTATGGATCGCCGTTTTTTGAGCTTATGGTTCTAAGCAAAGATAATATCTTTACAGGACTTTTTTCAGTTTATTTTATACATGGCGGATTTTTTCATCTCTTTGGTAACACTATAATTCTATGGACTTTAGGCAATGCTGTAAATTCGAGACTGGGCAATATTCAGTATCTCATTCTCTTTTTTGCAATAGGAGTAATTTCCTCTCTTTTTCACATTGTTCTTGACGGAACTCCTGCTGTTGGAGCAAGCGGGGCAGTATCGGGGATTGCCGGTTTCTTTCTCATGCTGTTCCCTAATAAAAAAGTTAAGTGCTTTGTGTTTTTTGGTTTTTTCATACGAATAGTTCAGTTGTCCAGCATATTTCTTATACTTTTCTGGCTTTTTCTTGATCTGTTCGGTCTTTTTTTCCTGAAAACAAATATTGCCTATATTGCACACATATCGGGGATGATCACAGGTTTTGTTGCGGGGTATTTAATGTTGAAACTGGGACTTGTTGAAATATTCAGATCAGACCGACCGATGTTCCGTTAAAGATGAACGGTCAATAACTTCCATAAATGGCTATGCATTGTTCAACCGTTGACTGAAGAGGAGTTATCGGCGGGAAAGTAACTTCAAGATCAAGTCGGCACTTGTCAAGACAACTTCTATATTCAGCTCTCATTTGAGGGAATGTCTTAACCTTGCTGCAACTTTCCGGATCTATCGGAGTTCCTGTAATGGAGCAACCTCCGCCAAGAGGGAGGCTCTGATTCCTGCAATCTATGAAATATGCGGTTCTTTGAGAGTTGTTGCAAAAGTTGTGAGCCTGACAATTTGAAATACAAAGCCCTATTTGGGGGTGATCGTTATTCCACTGATCAACAGGATAGCTCATTCCTCTTCCTGCAAGAGTGGTTTCTGTTTCACCTTCGATCGCTCTTGGACAGTGTGACGCCGCAAGAGGTACACATCTTCTTAACATACACGCTTTGATGGGAATATTGTTGTTCTGACGAAGATAATTGTAAGTTGTATTTTCTCCATGAAGATCGAAATCCAAAGTCATTCTGTCGTAGTTTCTTGTTACTTTGACATCCCATGAACTTTTTCCGTCAAGATATTCATCTTCTTCAAGAAGTTCGTTAAACTGCGCATCGTTTTCTTCTGTCATTACCCAGGAATTTGAGTCTTTGTCGTAAATTCCTGTTACTGTCAGAGTTCCGTTCCCTGCTGAATCAATATTGTGTGTTCCTCTAAATGCTCTGACAGTTGTTACACCTCTGTTATAAACATCATAGTGAGTTTCCTGCCATACTGTTGAGTGGAAAACAGTTTCAATATAGCGATTAGGAGTTGCCGCATGAGACCAGTAAATTGAAACAACAGATTGGAAACTATTATGAAGAATAAGGGTTTCTTCTTCTTTTTCTTCATTTTTTTCGTAAATATCGATTTCAGCCATATCAAAAACATAGTGTAACGGTTCCACTTCGGGAGGTCCTGTAATTATCATGTTAAGATCAAGATCATCAAGATAAACTCCTGCCACAAACCAGTAATTAAGAGACCCTGCCATATCGGGGAAATATTTTCCTGTTATTTCATTCCCGTCTTCGCTGTCTGAATCAAACCACTCTCCTTTTTCACTTGAATAGGAAAGATCATATTTAAAAAAGAACCTGTGCCTAGGCGGGTCAAAATATATAAGTTTGCCGGCACTGTTGCTCTCTTCAACATCTACCATAGGCAGTCTGTCAACCATTACTGTTCCGCTGAGAGCCGCTATCATTTCAGGAGATTCCGTGTCAGAAATATCGTAAAGTCTGTATTCGAAGCGGCTTGGTCTGTCACTGTTATCAACAAGAAGAACTTCAGCATGATCATCCCTGAGTCCTGAATCTGATCTGATCCATATCCCCTCACTGCCATAGGCAAGAAGTGCGTTGAATTCATCTGAATCTATTCTGTGTCCGGGGTGATCAAGAAGTGTAAGATATTTTTTGTTTGCAAGTTCTTCGATTTTTGGAGTAATGCTGTTAACAATATCTCCGAGTCCGTTTTTCATTTTAAGATCAGGATGGATGGATGCCGCTTCAAAAAAAGGCACAGGAACATCACCGTTCCAGGTATTGTCATCCATATATTTACCCATTTTTGCGATTCTTGTCGGCAACGATATGCTGTCACTACCTTTTTCAAGAAAATATAAAATATTTATCCCTTGATCGTTAAATGTTATAGAATTTTCTTCATCTTCAGTTTCAAGATATTTCATGGGCCAGCTTCCGTAAACGCGGAAAGTTTTGCCGAAAAAGGTTTCAGGCTTTGGAACAGCATAAGTTTTTTTGTATCGGAGACAATTCGTTCCATTACAGTCATCTGTGTTTTCATACTGGTAGTGCCAGTCGCCAGTGTTCCACTCATCGTCTGATCTCCAGAAAAAAGAAGCGTACATGGATGCCAACTGACTCCACGCTCCGGCATCAAATTGAGGTGGAGTTCCATCATTTTTGCCTGTTATATAAAAATCGGGACCGTCATGTACTGCCCATACAAAATCTGGAGCTTCGGTATCAAAGGTTTCTTTAAGATTGTATCCTCCAAAGTATCTGTGGTAGGGTCCGTCAACATCAGGATCGACAAGCCCCTGCATTCTGTAAATAAGGACACCATCCTGATTATAGTAATCTGCTGTAAAAAAGTCGCCATTTTCTGAAACGAGTGCCCCTTCGCTGTCATTTCCCCATGCGGCAAATCTTTTTTCAGGATTAACATGTTGCAAATCCCCATTATCTTCATTTGTGCTAAAATCGTAGTCCACCCAACGGGTAATGAACCCTGAAAAAGGATCTATTTCAGCCACTATGCCCACATTTGAGCTTTCGCTGTAGAGATATATCTCGCCATTTTCTGAATCAGGCACAGGCCAGTAGTATCTGTAGGAGTAACTGCTGATCAGATAAAGATCGTCATCCCGCCCGATTGTCCAGGGAAGATGCAGTCCACGATAATAAGTTGAAAGCTCGCCAGTCACCTCGTTAAAAGTTATCTGGGTAAATGCATGATCAATTCCTTTGCCATTGTAGTCTGTTTCGCTCGACACAGGCATTGACTGATAAACTGTATATTCATATTTGGTTTCATCCCCTTCACCTTCTATCGGGAGTCCGAAAATCGTGTAGAAATGATATTCCTCAGGATGTTTGTGAGCAGGGTCGCTGTTGTTATAGTTTATAACCTGCATGGCAGGATCTTTAAGTCTCCAGTAAATAGTGAAAGAACCCGTCTCCTGATCAAAATACCATGAAAATCTTCCCATATCTATTTCGGCTGTTCTTGTTTCTTCACCGTAACTGTGATAAAAAGTATAACCGAAAGGTTGAACTTCAATTGATACGGCAGTGCCTTGTGGAATTGGATTTTTTTCGAGGTAAACTTGTATAAAATCGATTAGTCCGCTTAATGATTGAACCCCTTCAGCGATACTTGTCTCTCCTCTGAAAACATCAAACTGGGCAGACATTATGTCATCAACATCATCAGGATTAAAAGGTGTGAATGGTGAAAGCATTCCATTATTGATTTTTTGAAAAGCTATTCCTCCGGAAAAACTTTTCGGGAGCACACTTTTTAATATTGTGGGGGTATGTTCATATCCTGCAACCATTGCTTCCGGAAGGTTTACCTTGTAAGTAGGCATTCCCGCCAAAGATGCTATCATACTTTGAAGTCTTACATATTCTTTCCCGTCTCTCATTGCAGGAAAAGCTTCTTCGGGTATGTCCGGATCAACGGGGTCGTCATCGGGATCATCATCAACACGACAATCATCATCAGGATAAACGATCTGTTCGTCATCAGAAAAATCATCATCAAATTCATTGATGTCGTCATCTGTCAAATCTTCTGTAGAAGATTTCTTTTTGCATCCGCTGAATGCAATAAAACTGATCAGCACCATAAGGATCAGCATAACACGAAAAACATTTAATTTCATTGTTCTCTCCATCCAAAGTTAAAAAACATTTATAAATAAACAAGTTAATTGCGAACAGAAGTTTGAGAATACCGGCAAAACCAGTTTCGGCAAAAGGAATTAAGTAAAAAACAGTTCAGTCATTTTAATAGAAAAACGATTTTTTGTCAAAATAATCCATTTTTAAAAGTTAACTGCCAAATATGGTAATGAAACGGGAATTTATTTTACGATCTTTATCATATAGGTGTTGAATTTATTTCCAGAAATAGTTGACCGGATCCTTTTTAATGCCATTTTCTCAAGAAATTTATAAACCGGTCTTGTTTCAAGAAGATGAATCGCCACTTCTTTATGTCCGAAGCTTTTTGCTTTATCAATTAGGTGTATGAAGATTTTGCTGCCGGTTCCTTTAAATTTGTCTGAGAGGATAATGGCTATTTCATAATCATTTTTTTCTTTCTGGATTCCGCACCATCCTGCAGGAACTTCATCAATAAAAACGGCACGGACATAACACCCTTCCTTTGAATCAATTTCGATTTTTTCTGCAACCCATTTTTTTATTGATGTTTCATCAAACAAAGGATGCGGCATAAGATGTTCCCGCACTTTTTTACTGTTAAGAACCTCGATCAAAACAGAAGGCTCTATATCTCTGAAATCAACATACTTTAAGTTGTTTAGAGAATCTAAACTATTTGCGCATACTCCAGCAAGTTTCTGTTGATTCATTACACCTTCCTGAGCAACAGTCTTCATTGGTTTCGCATTTTCCACCTACAGGTATGCACTCTGACACATCTGGACCGCAAATTCCGTCTATATTGCAATTTCCTGAGCAACAATCCATATCCGCAGTACATTTGTCGCCTTCAGGAATACAGCTCGCACCTCCTGGACAACAGACAAATTCTCCACTTTCCGAAGGAGCACATATTCCACAGCAACACTGATCCGGCATAGAACATGGTTTAAGATCCTCAAAACATGCAAAACCTTCTCCGCATTTGTTGTCGGTGCAAACTCCTGAACAACAATCTTCGTTGCTTTGGCAGGGGCCGCCTTCAAAGACACAGTTGTCGGAAAAACATCTTGATACACCGAAAATGGTTTCTTGACAGAACATTTCGCCGTCATTTGGACATCCAGGGGAATTCGAAGGTATTCCGCAGGGACAGCAATCGTGGTGTCCTTTGCCACAAAGTTCTCCCGCAGGGGCACATCCGGGAGAGTTGGAACATCTTCCTACTCCATCTGCACCGGGCAGTGGTACGCACACTCCTTCGCCATAAGCGGGGAAATTACAGCATTGATAATCATTACGGCATATTTCTCCAATGGGTTTGCAACCCCCGAGTGCCTGACAGAATTTATAGCCACTGCCATCATCGGCACATACACCGCTGCAACAATCTTCTGATTTTTCACATGATTCTCCAGCGACATCACAGGCTCCCTGTTGTAAACAGAAGCCTGTTGCAGTACACTGATAATTACAGCAGTCGCTGTTAATGCTGCAAACCTCTCCTTCTGATCGACATACTCCCAGACCCATGCATCGCATTTTGCCATCAGAAGCTTCCTGACAATTTTTTGAGCAGCACTGACCTGTTGAACATTCTTCTCCAGCAGGAAGGCATGCTCCGCCGCTTTCGCAAACATTTCCCACACATCTGTTTGAGCAACACTCAGCATCTTTACCACAGGCATCGTTCTTTACAAGACAAAGTTGGTCAATACAGACTGTTCCGTCGCAACCTAGAGAACAGCAGTCGGATGATACTTTGCACTCGACTCCTATAGGTGCACATAGATCGGCTTTAATACACACGTAGTTTCCTTCCATGTTTTTCTCACATGCACCGGAACAGCAGTCCATTCCTGTAACACATGTTTCCCCGACCCAAGAACAGGCTGGATTGATGTATTCTTCATCTGAAATGTCATTATCGTCATCGGGATTCTGTTCAGTATCCGTAATATGATCTTTATCGACTTGGTGATCCGAGTCAGCATGGTGATCCGAATCCATCTGTGAGTCTTTATCTGGATCTTGGGATATATCGTCGGGAACAACTTTGTCAGCATCGTCTGTAACATCTTGGTCTGTTGAGATGCCATCGTTATCAGGAGATCCGGTTTCAACAAGATTTTTCTTATCTTTGCATCCTTGAAAAGAAATAACAGCAAAAATCAAAGCAACTAAAAAAAACAATTTTTTCATTGATGCACCTCAATAAGATCATTAATAAATCTGTTCAATTTTAATTAATTTCAGAAAAAAAGCAAATATACTTCAAAGGAGAGCCTGTTGCCATATTCTATGAAGCAGAAGGAAAACTTTTACCGTCCTCACTTTGTGCAGCCGGGAGATTTTCCTTGTATATTGAAGATGTCATTTACAGGTTGTGAGGGTTGTTCACAGCTTCCTCTTATACTTTGCCCCTTTTCCTTTTCCTATCATTTCGATAAGTTCATCTTTGACAAGTTGCCTAAGGTGAGCTTTGATGGTGTTGCGGTTGGCTTTTGTGAGGATTTCGATTTCGCTGATGGAGGCTGTCCCTCTTTCTTTCACAATTTTCAAGATCTGAACGGAGAGTTCAGGAAGCCTCATAAGTGATCGTTCTTTTTCAAGTTTTTCAAAAAGTTCATCTTTATGTTTTTTCATCATTTTAAGAAAAAACCGTATCCACACAGACATGTTTTTTTCAGGATCGCTCTGTGTCTGTCTGAGTGCAAGATAGTAGTCAGATTTATTTGCTTCAACTGTTTTTTCAAGTGAGGCGTACGGAGTGTATTCATAGCCAGATTTCAGCAGCAGAAGTGTTGTCAGAATTCTTGAAAGTCGTCCGTTTCCATCCTGAAAAGGGTGAATTGCAAGAAAATGGACAATAAAAACTGCGATCACAATAAGAGGATGTATCTCTTTTTTATCCAGATTTTCCCCTGCCCACCGGACAAGTTCTTCCATTTTTGCAGGTGTTTCAAAAGGAGCCGTAGTTTCAAAAACGACTCCTATGCTGACTCCTTCACGATCAAAAGCCTCGACATGATTCGGAAATCTCTTGTACTGACCGCGATGCCGCACATCTTTTGAACTGAATTGTAAAAGCACCTGATGAAGCTGTTTTATATGATTTTCTGTTACGGCAATATCGTCAAAAGATTCAAAAACCATGTTCATTGCTTCAGAATATCCCCCAACCTCTTCTTCATCTCTTGAAGAAAAAGATTTTGGATTCAAACCCTTAAGCAGTTTTTCAATTTCGGAATCTGTCAGCTTTACCCCTTCAATTCTCGTTGAAGAACCGATTGATTCAATTGTTGCAACATGCTTTAAAGAATACATCAGTTCCGGCTTAAGATTTTTCAGAGATTTCCAGCTCCCCTTAAACTCATCAATCTCTGAAATCAAAGAAAGAATCTCAGCACTTACAGCCAGACCAACACTTTTCATGAAAACCTCCACACCTAAACACATACCCAAATATACCCAAATAATGCAAATTGTCAACCTTTTGGGTATTTATGGGTATTGTTCTATGTCAGAAAACTGTCAAAATTTTCAGGTGTTATTACTTCCTCTTTTACAACATGGTAATTTGATATAAAAGTTTTTGACATAACAACTCTTTTTTTAGGATTCCACTTGAATTCGTATGCACTGTAAAGTCCTGTTTCTTCTTCAATATAGTCAATTTCCTGCTGCTGAGTAGTTCTCCAGAAATAGCTTGAGACACTTTTTCTTCTGTAATTTAAATACTTTATTCTTTCAGAGATTATAAAGTTTTCAAAAAGTGCACCGATGTCAGTTCTTGAATACACCGAATTGAAATTGCCAATCACAGCATTTCTGATTCCGTTATCAAGAAAATAGATCTTTTTCCCTTTTTTGATTTCATTTCTCACATTTCCAGTGAGTGCCGGAAGCTTAAAAACAATGAACGCCCTTTCAAGAAGGTCAATATATTTTTCAACAGTTGCGTTGTCTGCACCTACAAGTTGAGCAATTTCGTTATAGCTCACCTCGCTTCCGACCTGGAGAGCAAGTGCTTTAAGTATCTTTTCAAGCAGAACCGGTTTCTGAATATTTTCCAGTGCCATTATGTCTTTGTAGAGATAACTTCCGGCAAGCCATTTCAGAAGATTTTCCGCATCGTTATTGTTATTTACGATATCAGGATATGATCCGAAAATAAGCCGCTGTTCAAACATTCTTTTTTCTTCAAGATAATTAGTGTGCCTGACCATTTCTTCAAAAGAGAGAGGGAAAAGAGTGTATTCAAATTTTCTTCCCGTAAGCGGCTCGTTGATTTTTCCAGAAAGTTCAAACGATGATGACCCGGTTGCTATAGTCTGAATATCATTGAAGTTGTCAACCATGATTTTCAAAACAAGTCCGATTTCAGGAATTCTCTGTGCTTCATCAATATAAACAATCGTGTGTCCGCTGATAATATTTCTGATCTTTGTTGAAGTAGGGTTTTCAAAAATTGTTCTTGTGTCAGAATCATCACCGTTAAGTTTCAGTATTCTGTGATCATTCCTGAAATTTTCAAGCACCATCTCAACAAGAGTGGATTTCCCCACCTGCCTTGCCCCCATTATTACAATGGCTTTTCCCTTGAACATCCTTTTTCTGATCTCTTCAATTAAATATCTTTCTATCATTTTCTGCTCCTCCGTAAGCCAAAATCCAAAATTATTATAATATTTTTGGAATGAAATCGCAAATTATTATGATATTTTTTGATTTTAACGCAGAAAAATGCATTTCTTTTGAGTGTTTATGGGTGTAAATGCGGGTTTGGCTTACCTAAGTCCTTCAATTATTCCAAGCTTCTGAAAACATTCTATAACTTCGCTGACAGGGAGTCCTATCACATTTGAATATGAGCCGTTGATGCTTTTAACCATGAAAGAGCCTATTCCCTGAACAGCGTAAGCTCCTGCTTTGTCATAAGGTTCATCGGTGTCACAGTAATCTGAGATTTCTGTTTCTGAAAGCTTTTTAAATGTCACATCGCTGCTTACTGAAAATGTTTCAATTTTCTCTTTGTAAAATATTGAAACTCCTGTGAAAACTGTGTGAGTCCTACCACTTAAGGTGCTTATCATTTTTATGGCATCATCTCTGTCAGCAGGTTTGTTTATAATATTTCCGTCAAGAACCACAATTGTATCGGCACTTAAAAGGGGAATTTCTGTCCCTTTAAACATGGCGACAGAGCTCCCTTTCCTGAAAGCAAGATCTTTTACAACTTCCGCCGGTGAAAAATCAGGGTCAAAAGATTCATCAACATCAGGTTTTATAACCTTGATAGAAAAATTAAAAGGGGATAAAAGTTCCAGTCTCCTGGGTGATCCCGAAGCAAGAATAAGTTCTTTCATAACACCTCCGAAACAGTCAACTTCAATATGCAGGAAAACCTTTTAATGTCAAGTTGAAAAGAATTTTTTAAACCTCTTGACTAAGGCAAACCTCTGGGTATAGTCCCTCTCCGTTGTTGTTCCTTACTTTTTTTTGATGGAGTTTGAAATGTTTTCCCGTGCAAAGGAAAGGTTTTTTACTGATGAACTTTTTTCCCTGAAATGGTTTAAATCTTATCTGCTTATCACTGTCGGTGCTTTTATTATGGCATCAGGCTACTCCTTTTTTGCCGATCCCCACAAAATAATCCCGGGTGGAGTATATGGCATTGCGATCGTTCTTCACCACATTTTCGGATTTATGACAGGTACTACAGGTCTTATAATCAACATACCCCTTTTTATTCTGGGAATGAAGATGCTGGGTCCCAGATTCGGAACAAAAACATTTGTGGGAACTATCTTGACTTCTGTTTTCATAGATTTTCAAAAAAGTTGGGGTTGGGGTTCTCCCACCGATGATCTTATGCTTGCAAGTATTGTGAGCGGAGTCCTTATCGGAGCGGGATTGGCACTGATCTTTAAATCAAGAGCCACTACCGGAGGTAGCGATATAGTAGCCCAGATAGTTAATAAATACAGTAAAATACCGATAGGTAAACTGCTTGTTCTGATTGACAGTGTCATTGTGAC
>SLGQ01000324.1 GCA_007136595.1 Candidatus Sumerlaeota bacterium
AGTGTTTTATCTCTGATGCAGAACATAAAAAAAATGAGCGATGAAAAAGTAAGAGCATTTTTCAGATATGTAGATAAAAGCGACATATCGGGGGATAAAGAACGGATTATTGTTTTGGTAGAATATCTTATTCGTACAAATGAAGTTGAAGAAAGTAAATTTTATGATATAATGAAGGAAGAACTTGGTCGAGACGCGGAGGATATCATGCCGACATTGGTTCAAAAATGGATAGAACAGGGAATAGAACAGGGAATAGAGCAGGGAATAGAGCAGGGGATAGAACAGGGTTTAATTGAAACCTGCAAAAAAGCACTCATTAAGGGTTTGGATATTGACACAATAATTGAGCTTACTGGTTTTTCAACTGAAAAGATAAAAGAAATTCAAAAGACATTAAAAAACAATTAAGTCAAATCTTCTGTTTTCATTGAATATTTTGATTCAAGTAAATCTTCCAAATGAAAATAAAATAATTATAATGCCGGTGATAACTTGATATTGATGTAAGGAGGAAAAGAGTCAGATGAAAAAGTTGTTTCTGCTGCTGATACTGCTTTTCGGGATGATATCGTGTATTCCTGAAGATGTTAACGAAGTAAACGGTGAAGATACAAAAGATCCTGATGAAATCGTTGTTTTCCCCGATCCCGGACTTGAGCAGTGTGTTAGGGATGAGCTTCAAAAAAAGGATGGATATCTTACGCACGGAGATTTAAGGCGCATAGGTTCTATGAATTGTAGTGGACGGAGTATAAGCGATCTCAGTGGAATAGAAAATATTCCTAATTTGTGGAAGGTTTTTCTTTCCGGCAACAAAATAAAAGATGTCACCCCTTTGGGTAAATGTGTTAAATTGAGGGAGCTGGAGATTAGTCACAATGAAATAGAAGATGCGACTCCCCTTGAAAATCTGGTTAATTTGGAGAAATTGATAATTCAAGGCAATCAAATCACAAACATTGAATTTATAAGAAATATGACTGTGATAGAAAGGCTCTATGTCGATAATAATCCTATCAAATTAATCCCAAAATTCGAAAAGCAACTTCAATTAAAATCAATTTCCTTTGGACAATGCAAGCTGCAAGATGTTGTTAATATTGGTCAATTTAGCCAGGTGGAATGGTTAATGTTATATAACAACAATATCTTGAATATAAATGAAATAAAAATGCTTTTAAATCTCAGGCAAACCAATATTAAAAACAACTGCATCACCGATTTCTCACCGATAGATTACCTTAAAGAAAATGGCAGCCTCACTATTGTAAGTGGTGATTCTCCTGAAGAACAGGATTACGGGAAGTGTGAATAGAGTCTCCTTTGATTGTAGCGGTTAGTTAATCAGAATGAAAATAATTGATAATCTGTTAAAATCAGGAAAAACTTTGAAAGGAAAGTGCCACATTAACGGGAGATAAAGAAAATATCATTGTTCCGGGATCGGAATAGAAACTTAATTATTCAGCGTTTTCTATGATTTTAATTGTTACAGCACTTGCAAGGGCAATGTTTTCAAGAGCTACCCACTCTTTTTGTGAGTGGAAGTCAACTCCGCCTGCAAAAATATTGGGGCATGGAAGATCCATGAAAGAAAGTCTGGAGCCGTCGGTTCCTCCACGGATAGGAACAACATTAGGTTCTTCACCGAGATCTTTAATGGCTTTTTCAACATATTTATATATGTGCATTTTGTCTTTAAGCACTTCATACATGTTCAGATAACTCTGTTTGAATTCATGCTCGATATTGAGTTTGGGTTCTTCCGCTTTAACCTTTTCAATTGCATCAAGAATGATCTTTTTTTCGTCTTCAATATCTTCAAGCTTGAAACTTCTAAGTATCATTGATACAGTAACTTCTTCACTGCCGCCGCTTACATTGATGGGATGAATAAAAGGTTCTCTGCTTTCCGTCCTTTCAGGAGACATATCTTTCGGAAGCATATCAATGAATTTTCCGGCATAGCGGATAGCATTGACCATTTTATCTTTTGCGTAACCTGGATGTATCGAAATACCTTTGAACTTAACAACGGCACTGAAAGCATTGAAGTTTTCATAATTCACTTCATAAGGAAATCCGCCATCAAGGGTGTAAGCAAAATCTGCATCAACTTTTTCTATGTTAATAAAATCAACGCCTCTGCCGATCTCTTCGTCAGGAGTAAAGCATACTCTGATCTCAGGCCTCTGGATCTCAGGATGTTTGTTCAGATATTCAACCATTGACATAATTGCCGCAATCCCGGCTTTGTCATCAGCACCAAGAAGAGTTGTTCCATCTGAAGTGATGACAGTATCACCGATACACTCTTTAAGATGAGGAGAATCTTCAGGGCTTATAACGATCCCGTTTTTCAGGTTGATCGCGGATCCATCATAATTTTCATGTATCTGAGGGTTAACACCTTCTCCTGCACAGTCAGCTGCAACATCCATGTGTGCAATGAAAGCTATTCTTGTTTTCTTTCCGCAGTTTGATGGAAGTTTGGCATAAACATAACCGTTCTCATCCATTTCCACATTCTGCATTCCAAGTCTTTCAAGCTCATCAACAAGTTTTTTTCCGAGATTCTTCTGTTTAGGTGAAGAAGGGAATGTTTCACTTCCCGGGACAGCCTGTGTATCTTCTTTTACATAGGCAATGAAACGGTCTTTGATAGCTGTTTCATTTAAGATCTTTGTAACTAATTCATGTCTTTTCATAACAACCTCCGGTTAAATTAACAAATCGGCAACTCAGCCATTATAGTATTACAAATTTTAAATTCAATAAGATCGGGAAATTTATTCTTTCAGCTCAGAAAGAGCCCGGCATGAAATGGCATTTCCAAGTCCACACCCTTTTTTAAAAGCCTGCTCCGCTTTTTCTTTATTAATTTTAACACCCTCTCCTTTGCTGTATATATGCCCGAGAAGAACACATCCTTTATCGTTGTCATTGTCACAAGATCTGGAAAAAAGTTCCAAAGTTTTATCATGATCCCGATCAACTCCTGAACCTTGTGAGTAGAACACTCCAAGTATGTTGCAACTGTCATAGTGTTTCCCGTTACAAGCTTTCTCAAAATAAAAAGCCGATCTTTCAAAATCTTTCACTTTTTCTTTATCGCTGTAAATGTGACCCAAATGGAAGCATGCTTCATAAATTTCATCTTCACAGGAAATAGAATAAAGTTGAATGGCTTTTTCAATATCCGGTTTCACCCCTTTCCCGTGATGATACATAACACCTATGTTGTAGCATCCCGATATGAAACCGTCTTTGCATACCCTCTTGAACATTTCAGCAGCCTTTTCAAGATTTTGGTCAACAATACCCCCGTCACTATAAAGATTGCCCAGAATAAAGCAGGCTTGCATCTCACCCTTTTTACATTTTTTATCCAAAACCTCTATTTCATTTTCTTCGGTATCCATGAAAAGGAAAAAAGATACCGCAAGAAAAGTTGCAGCAATTATTACCGGAACAAATTTCTTCATGCTATATACTCCCGCAAAAAAAACATCACATAATAACAAATGAGTAAAGTTTGACAAATTTAATCTGTTTTTATGAAGTCCTGAAAGTAACGAACCAATAAATTGACTTTGTATGTTGCAGGTGTTAATATTTGGTGATTATTGTGAACCGGGATGTTTTGCTTGACAGTTTTGAAAATTGTTTTTCTCAGGAGCAGATTTGGAATCAAAAAACAGCATTGAAATTGAAGAAAAGTATATCGGGCAAACGATAAACAACAGATACAGAATAATTGAAAAGATCGGCGTAGGCGGGATGGGAAATGTCTATCTTGCCGAACACGAAATATTAAGAAAAAAAGTAGCCCTGAAAATACTCCATTTTGAGCAAAGTAAAAGAAAGGATACCGTAGAACGGTTTAAAAGAGAAGCTATAGCTGCATCAAATATGGGGCAGGCAAACATAGTTGATGTTACTGACTTCGGTTACACTGAAGAAGGGAACGCTTATTTTGTAATGGAGTATATCGAAGGAGAGTCACTGGCTGATGTGATCAGGGAAAAGAAAATTCTTCCTGTCGAGTTTGCAGTTTCAGTAGGATGCCAAATATGTGTTGCTCTCTATTCGGCACATGGAAAAGGGATAATCCACAGAGATCTCAAACCTGAAAATGTACTTATTACAGAAAGGGACGGCATATATCCTTTTGTCAAAATAGTTGATTTCGGAATAAGCAAAATTATTTCTGACGAAACCACAAAAGAACGTCCCCGGACACTCACAAAAACGGGTGCCATTTTCGGGACACCTGAATATATGTCTCCTGAACAGGCAGGCGGAGAAACAGTGGAACCTGTTTCTGACATATATTCTCTTGGAATTATTCTTTACGAGATGATAACGGGAAAGTTGCCTTTCACGGATGACAACTATATGAAAATTCTTCATAAACATCAATATGAATTTCCTGACCTTCCCTCTTCGGTCAATCCCGGAGTTACTGAAGATATTGATGCTTTGATCATGAAATGTCTTGAAAAAAAGCCTTTCAACAGATACGAAAACATGCTTTATCTGTTAGGGGATATGAAAAAGATATATATCAAACATGATCTTGAAAGGAAGTTAAGCCTTTCTTTCATTTTTAATTCGGGGACAGTTTCCCAGATGACACAAGATAATTCCGGATTTGAAGAGAAGGGTTTGTCCGGTGAAGACATCATGAGAATGCTTAACAATGACCCTCAGGAAGGAAGTGCTTACAGTGATATTGACGAAGATGACCACAGTGGTACCGGTGTTGCTCTGAAATTGATGATAGTGCTTGTTCTGTTTGTTGTTGCAGGAGCTCTTCTTTTTGTGTATGTGAGAAAAAAGGGCGGACCGATAGTTGTTGAAAGGGAGCAGGGTGTCGAAAAAGTTGAAGATGAAGTAAAAGATACTCCGGAACCTGAAAATGTGACGAAACCCAAGCCGGCAAGAAGAGCAAAGCCGGCAACTACCGCTCCAAAACCTCAGCCGAAGCCGAGAACCATGAATTTGACAGTAAATTCCAATCTTGACGGAGTAAGGGTTTATGACAGAGAAACAGGTGACACACTGTGTCATACTCCGTGTAAGAGAACTCTTCCCAGAAGAGATGGCGACATAATGATACTTGGATTTGAAATGGAAGATTTTTCAATTAAGCCCATGGCGATAAATCTGGATAGAGATATGATAGTTAATGTAAATCTTAAAGAAGCGGGAGGAGATTAGTGGAAAAAAAGATTTTTGTCCTTGATACCAATGTTATTATTTCCGATCCTAAAGCGATTTTTAATTTTGATGAGCACGAAATTGTTATTCCTCTTGTGGTCGTAGAAGAGCTCGATAAATTCAAAAAGGATATGAACCAGGTGGGTCTTGCAGCAAGAAGTTTTGCAAGAAACATCGAAGCATTAAGGAAAAAGGGTAAGCTGATAGAAGGTGTTGAGCTTGATAGTGGCGGAACTATCAGAATTGATATAACTTCAGATGATATAAAGCTTCCCGGACCTAAGCTGAATGTCAGTTATGCAGACAATGTTATTTTGGCGTCGGCATATAAAATAACGGAAGACAACCCGGATAAAGTGGTTACTCTTGTAAGCAAAGATGTCAATCTTCGCATAAAAGCCGATGTTCTTGGGATAAAAGCTGATACTTACAGGAATGAAGTGGTTAATTTTACGGAGCTTCCTAAAGGTTATGAAAATATTGCCGTTGAAGGGGAGTTGATTGACAGAATATTTGAATCAAAAAAAATCCCCATGGATGATCTTGCAGGTACACCTTTTGAAAATGCTCACTCGAATAAGTTTTTCATGCTGACAAATAAAGATAATGAACAGCATCAGGCTGTAGTACGGCTTGATCCTTTTGAAAACGCTCTGATCCCCCTCAAACAGTTTAAAGATGTGTGGGGTTTGAGAGCAAGGAATTTTGCCCAAAAACTGGCACTTGATCTTTTAATGGATGACAGAGTTAAACTTGTCAGCTTGATAGGAATTGCCGGAACAGGTAAAACTTTGCTTGCAATTGCGGCAGGATTGCAGAAATGCCTTGATGAAGGAAGGTATACAAGAATGCTTGTTGCAAGACCGATATATCCCATGGGAAGAGATATCGGTTTTCTTCCGGGAACAATTGAGGAAAAATTAAAACCGTGGATGCAACCGGTTTTTGATAATCTCGAATATCTGCTTGCAGGTTATGATTCTTCAAGTTTCGGGAAAATGAACGATCTTATGAACAGCGGTGTAATAGAAGTTGAAGCTCTCACATACATCAGGGGAAGAAGTATTCCCGAGCAGTTCATAATAGTTGATGAAGCTCAGAACCTTACCCCGCATGAAGTTAAAACAATTGTCTCCAGAGCAGGAGAAAACACAAAGATCGTTTTGACCGGCGACCCTTATCAGATAGATAATCCTTATATGAACGAATCCAACAACGGTTTGAGCTATATAATAGACAGGTTCAAAAATCTTTCTTTAGCCGGAAGTGTTACTTTGGAAAAAGGAGAAAGGTCTGCACTTGCAAACGCTGCTGCGGAGTTGCTATAAATGATAATTGCACTTCTTGGAGATGTACATTCAAATTTTCCTGCACTGGAAGCAGTTGTAAAAGAAATTGAAAAAATATCTCCGGATGCTGTATATTTTCTCGGGGATGCAGTCGGTTATGGTCCCTGGCCTGAAGAAACGCTTGATCTTTTGAAAAAAGTGGTGACAGAAGGTGTCCTTGGAAACCATGATGCCGGAGTTGTCGGAAAGACTGACATTTCCGACTACTATGATGCTGTAAGATATGTAATAAACTGGACAACCGACACAATAACCAATGATCAGTATGAATTCCTTGATAAACTGAAATACATTCATGTTGAAAATGATGAAAACTTTCTTCTTTCACATGGATCACCCAGAATGCCTGAACGGTATGACTATATTTTCGGTGAAAAAAGTGTCAAAAACCTGTATGAAGTTGAATCTTTTTTAAAAAACATAAACTTTATAGGTCACAGTCATTATATGAATCTTTTTGTAATGACCGGTCAAAACAGATGTGTTGAAATAGATATATCTTCGGGAGAACTTGAAATTGACTATGAAAAGCCGGTCATTTGCGTATGCGGTTCCGTGGGACAGCCCAGAGACGGTGACAGCAGAGCCGGGTTCGTAACTTACGATACTGTCAAAAAGATATTAAAATTTCATAGGGTTGAGTATGATGTTGAAAAGACTGTCAAAAAGATCATAGATCTGAGATTGCCCAGGAGTTTCGGAGAAAGGTTGAGAGATGGGTACTGATATAAGCTTTGTAGTTTTCAATGAAAAAAAAGAGTATGCCTCTATGCTCGAACTGCAGGAAAAAACAAGGGAAGAGGTAATAGCTAAAAAACATAATGGGGTTATTTTTTTTCTTGAGCATGAAGATGTCTATACTGTAGGGCTTAGAGGAAAAGATAATGATTTTAAAGATATCAGTGCCATAAATAGAGAAAACATCCCCGTTGTCAAAATACGAAGAGGGGGAGAAGTGACTTGGCATGGTCCCGGACAACTGATAATATATCCTGTGATTAACTTTAGAAAAGCGGGTTTCAGGTCTATAAAAGAGTTTGTCAGTTTTATCGGAAATTCCATTGCTGATGTTTTGCGTAATAACTACGGAATAAGTTCAGCCCGCTGGAGTGATGATAAGCCGGGAGTATGGGTTGATGACAGAAAAATTGCATTTGTGGGGCTCCATTTCAGGAAATTTGTTCCTGTTCATGGTTTTTCTTTAAATCTTGATCCTGATATAAACCGTTTTTCTACCATTATCCCTTGCGGAATCCCTGAATGTAAAATAACTTCAATATTTAATGAAACAGGAACGCCAGTCAGAATGGAAGAAGTTTGCGGGCACATACTTGATATTTTTAAAACCGGAATTCCGGATATATACCGGAATGAGATGGAGGGACGATGATAAAAATAATTTTTGCGGTAATTTTATCTTGTTTCATGTTTGTTTCCTGTGCCGGAAGCGGTAGAGATGAAAAACCGATACATGTTTCTGATTACAGTGCTTCGGCAGCAAAATACATGCCTTTGGAAATAGGTAACAAATGGGTTTACAGCGTCAACTATATGGGTTCTTCAGGAGAAATTGAAGTGATCATCAATGCTTTTGATGGAGAGTGGTTTGTTGACAACAGAGGTGGAAAACTCAAAATAGACAGGAGAGGAATAAGAGATGATGAAAGGTATATTCTTATGTTCCCTCTCCAAAGGGAAGAATGGATATCGATCATTGATACCAGAACCACAGAGATCAGGAAAACGGTCGGGGTTGATGAACCGGTAACAGTTCCGGCAGGAAGATTTGAAGGAGCTATTAAAGTTCACACTTTTGTCTCTATTCCGGGAAACAGGATACTCCACTCATACCATTTTTTTGTCTCAGGGGTAGGAATAGTTAAAATAGAAACATTTCTTGAAGATGTAAGAGAGGGGACAATTACAAGACAGACAACGACCGAATTAGTAAAATATGACCTTAAAGAAACAAAAAGTTGACATTGTTATGTATAAATGTATTATAGTATGCGTAAAAGTTGTATAATTTTGATATAATTATTGTATGCTAACGGGGGAAACAAAGATGAAGTTAATCCTGATAATTTTGATAGTTCCTTTTTTTTCGGGGGCTTTTGAATGGCCGACACCCGGCACAGCCGAAGAAGTTCCTGTGCCTTCATTTATCAATCTTGACGAAGCAGACATCTCTTCTGCACCGGAAAGCCATGAGGTTGTAAGAGGAGATACACTATGGGATATCAGTTCCACATATCTTAGAAGCCCGTGGTACTGGCCCAAAGTATGGTCAATGAATCCTCAGATAGCTAACCCCCACCTTATATACCCCGGAGATGTCATCTCTTTCAGACATACCGGAGAAATGATAATGCCCGGAAGAGAAGGTGAGTTTGGAGCGGCGACAGGAACAGAATTTGAAGATTACGGTGAGTTGGATCAACTTGCAAGAACTGGTAGAACCCTTGATGCAACACCTGAAAGCTTCAGGGACTTTGTTAAACTGGGCGGTAAATACAGGATAGACAAGTTCCGTCAGATCGAAGATACTGTTTTTGATGTTGAGTCAAAAGGGTTTATTGATAAAGAAAAAGCTGAAGATCTGGGAGTTATAGTGGGTTCCTTTGAAGCAAAAGAACTTCTTGCCACAGATGATAATGTATATGTAAAACTTGGTAGAGTTACTTTTCAGATCGGAGAATATGTTGAGTTTATAAATGTCAGAGAGGTTATAAGACATCCTCATACAAGAGAAAGAGTTGGAAACATCGTTGACATTGTCGGTGTGGGAAAAGTTCTTGATGTAAACACCGACAGAATTGCCACTGTTAAAATAACCAGAGCTTTTGACTCGGTTGACAGGGGATATCATGTCAGAGAATATATTAAAAAAGAGCCTAACATTGAGATCATAGATACTTTTGCTAATATCCAGGCTGTTGTTCTTACAGGTTATGATCCAACTTTTTTCTATGGATCAGGGTATCTGGTCTATCTTGATAAAGGTAGAAAAGATGGCGTTGAAAGAGGCATGATGCTTTCCATATATCGCAGAGGGGATGGTTTGAACAAGCTTGCTCGCGGAGTAAGAGAGGATCAGCTTCCCTGGGAAATGATAGGTGAAGTTGTGATAGTAAATGCGGATGAAGAAACTTCAACAGCTGTTATTACAAAAAGCATTACCGGTCTTGTAGCAGGTGACACTGCAGTTGCCGGTGTTATTGAATAAATTCTTGATCCCTGTTTCAGGGATTTGTCTTATATTTCTCACAGTTCTTCTTTTTCAGACAGATTACTTTAAACCTTCAATTCAGGTTTCTACTAATGATGCGCTGCTTTTAGCCAACACCATAAACTCTGAGCTTGACATGCTTCTTGAGACAGTTGATTTTTCAGAAAGATCTGAAGATTCAATGAAACTTTATCTTTATGCTGTCATAAGAAGATTATCTGTGAGTATTTACAGGAATGTTGACCTTTTTTCTGCCGAGTGTCCTGACAACATTGGAGACAGGATCAAGCAGTTCGGTATATCGATCAGAGAAGATGCCGCATCCCTGGTCGCCGGACAAAGTGATGAGCCGCGGCAA
>SLGQ01000229.1 GCA_007136595.1 Candidatus Sumerlaeota bacterium
CCGTATTGTGTACCTCCTTTTGACCCTGAAGTTGGATGCAGAGATACAAGCGGTGACGGAATTCCAGATTATGAAGAGTGTCCTCCTTTGAACTATGATACTTGTGCTCCTCTTCAATCAGAAGGTATGGAATGTATAAATGATACGGCACACGGCATTCCTGCAAGTTATCAATACTGTGTACCTCCTTTTGACCCTGAAGTTGGATGCAGAGATACAAGCGGTGACGGAATTCCAGATTATCTCCATCTTGACAGTGATCTTGACGGAATAAGTGATGCCGACGAGAGAAACGGAAAATATGGATTCGTCACATGTCCTTACAAAGCTGATACAGACGGGGACGGAAGTGACGATCTTGCAGAAATTGCTTACGGATCAGACCCTACAGATCCCGACAGCACAATTCCTCCCGGAATTTTTTATGTTGTTCTTCCTTATATGGCACCTGGTGATGTAACAAGAACTCTTACTTTCAGTACAAGAGTTGATGCAATCGATGTTCTTATTGTTTTTGATGATTCAGGGTCTATGGGACCTCAGATAAACAAACTGAAACAGGAAGCCAAAACTAAGATCATTGATAAAATAGCGGATCATTTCTCATACAACCCTGATTTTGCGGCTTACGGGCTTGCCATGTTTGGATGGGATAATCCTTATGAGGTTTATCAGCATATTACTTTTAACCCTGACCTTGTAAACAATGCAATAGACCGGCTAAGGGGGAACCAGGGAGATGAAGTACATTTGCCTGCTTACTACCTTACAGCGACCGGAGAAGAATTTATTGCCACTTTAAAAAACTGTCTGCCACCTGCTTTTGGTGGTTGCAACCAGAACATCCTTCAACCTGCTCAATACAATATTCCCAGAGAAACTTGTGAAGGACAACTTGGAACTGTCGGAGGAGCTTGTTTTAGACAAAAATCCATGCCGATATACATAACTATCAGCGATGAAGCTATTATGGACTGCATCCCTTTCACTCATGAACCACCTAACTGGACAGAGTGTATGTGGGATTTTGGATCAAAAGAGATCGACAGAATTATGGCTGTGAATGCAATGAACGGAATTGGAGCAAAGTTTATAGGTATAGACTCAGGATGGCCTTATAGAGACAATGACAATCCAATATACGAAGTTTATGACGACTATGAGTTTTTTGCAAAGATGACAGGCTCAGTGGATGGGAACGGAAATCACTTTAACACTCAGGTTCCGAACAAGGATGGATCGGGAATGACAGACCAGATCACTGATGCTATAATTGATCTTATCACCTTCATTGATATGGATGTTACTACTGGAAAAATGAGTGATGAGCTGTGTGCAGATAAAAGTGCCGAATATTTTGTCAGGTCGGCAAGAACCATTTCTGCAGATCCTCCCGAAGGCGTTACAGGTCAGGATGACACGACATTCTTTTCTGTTACACAGGGAACAGATGTTACTTTTGATGTAAGGTTTTATAACGATTTTTGCCAGAATCACACAGACAGTTGGGCTGAATACAAAGCACTTGTAACAGTTCTTGGAAACGGCTCTTATTTAAGCAGCCGTCTTGTTCATGTAATTGTTCCTGAAACTATGAGAAAATAAATCTACACTCTGTTGTAGGCAATAAGAATACCTCTGAGAATATCAAGATGTTCCTGTTTCAACTCTTTTTCTTCAAATCGCCATGACCAGTTTTGATCACCCACCGTACCCGGAGTGTTAAAGCGGCAGTCTGTCCCCCATCCCAATATATCCTGAAGAGGAAAAAGTGCAGTTTCAGCAATTGAAGAACATGCAAGCCTTATCATTTTCCAATGAATATCTGAACCGTCGGAACCCAGATAGTGGTTGACGAAACCTCTCGTATTTTCGGTGGCATTCCAATACCAGCCGATAGTGGTATCATTGTCGTGAGTACCTGTATAAACAACACAGTTGACGGTATCAAAATTATGCGGAAGGAATTCATGATCGGTTCCGTCATAAAATGCAAACTGCAACACTTTCATACCTGCAAAACCAAAATCATCTCTTAAAAACTTAACTTTTTCATCAATATTCCCAAGATCTTCAACTATAACGGGGAACTTCCCCAGCTCTTCAAAAAGTTTATTGAAAAACTCTTTTCCCGGAGTCTTTTTCCATTTTCCGTTTATAGCAGTATCTTCATTTGAAGGAACTGCCCAATATTCGCTGAAACCCCTGAAATGATCAAGTCTGATGCTGTCATACATCGCAAGGTTTTGTCTGAATCTGTCTATCCACCATTTAAAGCCGGTTTTTTGAAGTTTGTCCCAATCATAAAGCGGATTTCCCCAAAGCTGTCCTTCTTTGCTGAAATAATCCGGAGGAACACCCGATACTTCCAGCATTTCGCCATCTTTCATCATAAACAGATCCTGATTCGCCCACACATCGGCACTGTCAAAAGAAAGAAATATCGGAATGTCGCCCATGATCTTTATATTCCGGCTTTTTGCATAAGATCTCAACTCATTCCACTGATTAAAAAATATCCACTGCCCGAACTGATACCTGAAAATCGGATAGCTGTTTTCATCAATGAAATTTTTAACGGCACTATCATCTTTCCGTCTAAACTCTTCAGTCCATAACTTCCAGGAAATATTATTGAACTTATCTGATATAGCCATAAACAGGACATAATCATCAAGCCACCATTTGTTGTTCTTTAAAAATGACTGGAATTCTTGAGATGTTTCCCTCTTTTCATAAAAATTTGCGGCGGCAGTTTCAATCAGCTCTGTCTTGAACTTGATGACTCTGTTGTACTCAACTTTTCTCTTATCAAAATTGGGGCTCATAATGCCGCTATCCAACAACCCCTCTTTTTGCAGTTTTTCAGGAGAAATGAGCAGCTCATTTCCTGCAAAAGCACTGTATGAATTGTATGGACATCCATCGTTACCTGTAGGAGTAAGTGGAAGTATCTGCCATATTTTCAGTCCGGCACTTGAAATCTGATCGATAAACCGGCAGGCACTCTCACCAAAATCACCTATTCCCCATTTTCCCGGCAGAGAAACCGGATGAAGAACAACTCCTGCCGATCTTCTGTTTTTTTCTTTCTTGTTCATTCCTCTTTCTCCCCCTCATAAAATCAATTCATTGTCTGCATAACACATGAAAAGTCAATATTAAAACCGGACTACATCAAATGTTATTGAGGCAATTGTTTTACAACTTAATTTTTAAATTGACGACTGAGAGAAATTAAAATAGATTCCTTTGTCAATGTTCAATTATATTTTGAGAGGATATTTGTGATGAAGAAAAAAGATTTTGTTTTTATCGGAGCTGCGATTTTGTTCCTCCTTCCTTTTTTTGTGTGTCCGAAAGTTTATGAAGCTTACAACAATTTCAATATCTCTAACGGAATGATAATGAGTTTCATCAAATTTGCTGTTCTTGCAACTTTGGGAGAAGTTATCGGACTCAGGATCAAAACCGGAGATTATCACAGAAAAGGGTTCGGAATAATTCCCAGGGCAATAGTTTGGGGACTTCTCGGTCTGGGAATTAATGCCGCCTTCATAATATTCAGTACCGGAACACCTTTTTTCCTTTCTTACATAGGTTTTGATGTTTCCCCCGAAACCATAAAAAACCCGGCTTTTTCAGGGATAAAACTGCTTACCTCATTTTCTATCAGCCTTTTCCTCAACCTTATTTTTGCTCCTGTTTTCATGACAGTCCACAGAATCACAGATGTTCATATTGAAACAACCGGCGGAACATTAAAGGGTTTTTTTACTCCCATAAAATTCGGGAAACATTTTACTGAACTTAACTGGGCAGTTCAATGGAATTTCGTTTTCAAAAAGACTATCCCTTTCTTCTGGATACCGGCTCATACAATAACTTTCATTCTCCCTGAACACTTCAGAGTTCTCTTTGCCGCCGCACTTGGAATAGTTCTCGGTGTTTTTCTTGCCGTAGCTTCGATTTTAGGACAAAAATAGAAAAGGTATTAAAGAGTAGTATCGATCTCAACTGCGTTCACTATCGTACCACCGATCCCTAAAGAACTGACTCCTCCGGTAATGAACAGTCTGTTACCATGACCGACTGTCCCTCTGGGAAGAATTCTGTTAAATCTCAGACGATAAGTAGGGGAAGTATCATAAACATTAAAAGGATTGATATCAACCACCTGTACCAGATCACTTCCGCTGTTCATATCCGCTTTATTGTTTTCACTGCCGCCGGCTCCCCCTATTACAAGGAATTGATTTTTATTCTGATTAAAAACAACATCGCTGAAGAAAAGAGAATCTCCCCATGACATCAATCTTTTATCCGATCTCTGAAAAGCCCCGGTTGACATTCTGAAGTTATATGCATAATGTTTTTCCAGCTCAAAAATATTTTCACCGCTTTTTTTCTGAAGTCCTCCAAAAACATAAAGTGTTTCCCCCAGCATATAGCTTGCAGAATAAAAAAGGTTAGGAACTTCACTGTCACCCCAGCCGGTAACACCGCTTGGTGAATAAACAGCACCCGGGTTTCCGGCATCATTACCTCTTCCACCTACAGTAAACAGAGAACCTTGAAAGAAACCGGCTGCCGGCATAAGAGAAGTATCCTTTTCCCCGGCTGCAACTTCTCTTACAGGAGAAAGTGTATATTCAATTCCAGTATCAACAATATCAAATGCAAACACTTTGTCGGAAGGTTCAAAACCTGCACTTGCAGTTCCTTTCAAACCTCCTACCATGTAAACCGTTATCTTTGCAGGATTGGAATCATCAACAACATAACTTTGAAACGGGAGAAACGGCATTTCAGAATAATTGAGAGCCATTGTTTGTGTTTCATTTGCTATTACAGAGCCGATATTGTTTTTTCTCATGTTCCTTTTAGGATAAATAGGCATATACCTCTCAACAGTGATAGCCTGCACATTGAAAGTGTACGGGAGGTCGGGATAACCGTCTATAGGTCTGTTATCAACTTCAAGCAGCCTCACTCCGCCAAAAATTACAACGCTGCCGTCAGACAGGGCAACAGCTCCATGCATAGCCCGTTCTTCATTCATTTCTGCAAGTATCTCAATTTCTCCTGACTCCGTATCAATTATTTCAACCGATTTCCCGGCTCCCCATGTTTTCCCCTGAGAGGAAATAAATCCTCCTGTAAGAAGTATTCTGCCGTCAGGAAGAAGGGTTGAAACATGACCGAACCTCGGGACATTGAGCGGGTTGGGGAGACATCCTTTCCCTGACACAGGGTAAAGGATTATATCAACGGCTGTTTTTTCTCCCTTTTTAAAAGTAAGATTATCAACTCTTCCTTCCCACTTGACCTCATTCGGGTCCCTCACATCAAAAGCCGAAATTGTTAAAACAGCTCTTTCAGCATTATCTATCCCTGAAATATTCATACTTCTTTCAATTTCATCTCCCGCGAACGATCTGCGAAAAATATTAACTCCGTCAACAGAGTCAATGCTTACAGTAAGGCTTCCCACATTATGAAGACTGGTTTGATGGATAGTTTCCTGATTGCAGGTATGACCTATCATCCTTATACGGAATTCTTTTGATTCTTCTGAGCCGGACTCCCCTTCAAGATCGTCACATGTTCCGCCGTCACAATCGCTGCCGCAGGACATAAAAAACAGTGCTCCCAGGATAATCAAAATTAAAGAAAATTTCTTGATCGTCATCTCTTTCCTCTTATCATCAAATTAACATCTTTCAGCTTTAATATTCTTTTTATGGACATAATGTCAATTTTTCTCTTTTTTTCATACAGAATTTTTTTCATTTTTTTTATTATATTTTTTAACAACTCTGCCGGTTTCAGCATCAAATATCCTGATCTCTTTTATAGAATTTTCCTCTATTTCCATTACCGCATAAGTAGAAATTCCTGTCAATCCCGGTTTCCCGAGCGACCCCGGATTTAAAAACACCATTCCGTCTCTTTCAGTTATTAAAGGTGTATGAGTATGCCCGAATATTACAATATCAGGAGAACATTTCACTATCTTATCAAGATTGACTTTCCTCACTCTGTCAGGGGAAGGAGATGTAAGATTATGGACAAGAAAGAATTTCACTCCTTCTATCTTTTCACATAGTGTTTCAGGGAGATGAGTGCAAGTTAAATAGTCGGTGTTCCCCTCAACGGCAAAAAACCTTGAGCATGTTGAAATATTAATGAAAAAGTCATCTGAACCTATATCTCCGGCATGGATCACAGCATCATATTCCATGCTGTTTACGCCAACTGGCAGAAAATTATGAGTATCTGAAATAACAAGTACTTTCATGACACAATCCCCAAAATCCGCTTGAGTATATCACGACATTCACAATAAGTCAAAAACAGGGATAATATTTATTCTGATATAATGCTGTGTTTTTCTGAAAGCTCAAGAAATGCTTCTGCACACTTGGGGCAAAACTGAGTTCCGATGTTTCCCTTTATTATTTCTATTGCCTTTTTTTCCGGGAGTGCTTTTCTGTAAGGTCTGTCAGAAGTGATGGCATCAAAAGAATCTGCTACTGCAATAATTCTTGCACCCAGAGGAATATCATTTCCCTTTATCATTGAAGGATAGCCGGCACCATCCCACCTTTCGTGGTGAAAAAGTATCAACGGAACAACATCGTTCAACGAATTGAGGGGTCTCAGTATTTCTGCTCCGATAACTGCATGTTCCTGAATCGAAGCATATTCATCGTCACTGAGTTTGCCCGGCTTAAGGAGGATATCGTCCCTTACACCGATCTTACCTATATCATGAAGGTTTGCCGCAATTTCAAGTTTATCAAGCTCAAAAGAAGAGAGCCCCATATAACTGCCAAGCATCAGTGCATATTTTGAAACTCTGTGGGTATGACCTTTGGTGTATTCATCTCTTGCCTCAAGAGCAGTAATAAGAGCTTTTATTGTAGAAAGCATGTATTCATATTCCTTTTTATAAATGTTATATCTTTCAAGCAGAAGCTGTTCGACAATGATGACCAGTTTTTCTATATCAAAAGGCTTGACAAAATATTTTGCGACACCAAGTTTCTCACTTTTTTTGATGTCACTTTTTTTATCCCGGTTACTCATCATAATTACAGAAACATCTTTGATCTCAGGCTTTTCCCTGACCTGTTTTATCAGCTCATAACCGTTCATACCCGGAATATCAATGTCGGTAATTATTATTTCCGGTCTCTCTTTTACAGCTATTTCAAGAGCCTCATTCCCATCAGGGACCATAATTACATTGTGGCTGTTTTTTGTAAGAGCATGCGTTATCATCTCTGCAGAAACTTTGCTGTCATCCACCACCAGTATTTTATTCCTCTTTTTTCTGTCAAGAACGGCAAAGTAATCTTTTATCTTTTCAATTAACTTTTCGGGAGTTACAGGTTTGACAAGATAATCATCGGCACCGAAATTAAAAGCGGTATCAATGTCAACCGGCTGACTCTTACTTGACAGAATAACTATGGGAATGAATCGTCCTTTATTGTTTTCTTTTATTTTTCTGCACAGATCAAGTCCGTTCATTTTCGGCATTTCTATATCAGTAACAATGATGTTAGGCAAATGTTCGCAGTATTTCAGGTAACCTTCTTCACCATCCATTGCTTCAATCAGATCATATCCCGAATTTTCAAGAGCAGACCTCACAAAATGGTGCATTACAGGGCTGTCATCAACATAAAGAAGAGACTTCCTTGAGTCTTTCTCCGCACCTTTTTTTAAAGGCTGTTCGGGGAAAGGCTCTTTTTTAGGTAAAATCGAATCAAAAAGATTTATGAAGTTATCCCTTGTCGCAAAATTTACACTTTTATATCTGGAAAGAGGACCTTCCAGTTCCTTTTTCAACTCCGGATCGTCCTGGATCATGAAAACGACAATATCGGAATTGATCTCAATTTCCATCATGTTTAAGAAACCGGCAACATCAGTGTACATAAGTCTGCTTTGGATCACGATGATATCCGGCTTGAAATCTTCAATATGTTTTCTTGCTGAACTGACATCGGGATATGTAAACTCATACTCAACTTCTTTTGCAATGTAATATTTAGAAAGAACGACCTTGACAATGTTTACATCTACAATATTGAGTATTTTCATATATCCCTCGCCAAAAAACAATATATTATACCCCAGGTTGTTTCTTTTTTCAAGCAAAAAAAACCTTTTTTTCACAAAAAAGTAAACACGAAATTTTAAACACAACGAGTTGTAGAGCTTTTTATAGCATACTTTAATGGCATATTTTATCATTTTTATATTGACTCACACCTCCACTTATTTAAAATGGCTTGTTTTTTGTGATTTTATTTAACGATAAGGAGTCTGAAAATGAAGAGCGGTTTACAGTGGGTAGTGCCTGATGGATACAAGTCTCCGGAGAGTCTTAAAACTTATTTAAGCACAAACAGGGAGATTCGTTTTGTTTCGCTGGTCGGGGTTGATTTCCTCGGCAACGACACTGATGAAAGGATCCCCGTCAGTTATTTCATAAAAAATATTACCGATATTTTTTCAGGTGGAATTCAAACTGACGGATCTTCCGTTAATCTACCAGGCATCGCAACACTGAACGATGCTAAGATAGACTTCATAATAGATACAAATTCAAAGTGGTTCATTGACCATAATTTTGAAAATATTTTACCGGACGGAAAGCCGGTTGCAACTTTGAGGATCCCTATTTTTTTTAAACATCACAACAAACTTTGCTGCAGTAGGTCAGTTCTGAAAAATTCACTTGTTTTTGTTAAAAAGGAAATGATGGCTGTAATTGAAAAAAATCCCGGGGTTCTTCCTGAAAACATAAAACCTGACGACATCAAAGATATAGTTTTTACCTTGGGAACTGAACTGGAATTCTGGGTAAGAACCGTCCTTGATGATGTTCCTGCAAGGGAACTTGAAGTTTCACAGATGCTCAAAGAATCATACTGGAAAAGAACTAAAGGACAGATAAGAACATGTCTTGAGGAGAGTCTTGAAATCCTTGAATCCTACGGTTTTGAACCGGAAATGGGACACAAGGAAGTTGGAGGAGTAAAAGGAAAAATATCTTCCGATGGAAAACTTTTTGATGTAATGGAACAAATGGAAATAAACTGGAAGTTTTCCGATCCTGTTACAAGTTGCGACAATGAATTATGGGCAAGAATAATCATAAAAGAGGTTTTCCGGAGACATGGACTGGAAGTTACTGTCATGGCTAAACCTGTCGAGGGCGTTGCAGGTAACGGGGAACACATGCATCTTGGAATGACTTTTATATTAAAAGACGGCAGGAAGATCAATCCGTTTTTTACAGAAAGAGAAGACTTGTTCATGTCATCCATAGGATACGGATCACTGATGGGACTTTTAAACAACTGGGAATCAATAAACCCTTTCGTGTCTCACTCAAACTCCGCATTGAAAAGGCTCAAGCCCGGATTTGAAGCTCCGGTATCAATTGTCGCTTCACTTGGAACCAGCCCTTTGATCCCTTCAAGGAACAGGTCTGTTCTGATAGGTCTGATAAAAGGAGAAAATCCTCTCTCTTTAAGATTTGAGATCAGGGCTCCCAATCCTCATACCAACAGCTATCTGGCAACAAGCGCTTTTCTCATTGGAATGCTTGACGGTATAAAATACGGTGCAGACAAAGACCCTGAAAAACTTCACAAAGAACTGACCAAAAAAGAAAATGAAGCGGCATCATATTTAAAAAAAGAAAGGGTATATGTTACAGAAAAAGATGTTTTTGAAGATTTTTCCCCTGCGGAAAGAGAATTATTTTTCGGCAAAGCACCTGAAACTGTATGGGAAGTTATCAGCAACATTATGGAACAGCCCGCTATTTTCAAAAACACTCCCCTTACAGCATCAATTGTAAGATCTTTTTTCCTGAGTGCCAGAAGAAAATGGGAAGTTGAGTTGAAACAGAAAGAAATACCGGCTATATTGGGAGCTGTAAAAACAATAAAAAGATATCCGGAACTTGAAAATGAACTTGACAGCAGTGTGTGGGAAAGCGTTGACAGTCTTAAAAATTTAATATCAAAAAACAGTATCGCCCACAAATCTTTAATGACCAGACTTATTGAATCTCTGGACAAACAGGACTATCCCAAAGCCAGCTCTACTTTTCTTGAAATTCAGA
>SLGQ01000286.1 GCA_007136595.1 Candidatus Sumerlaeota bacterium
AAGGTGAACGGATGATATTTTTAGAAACATTTTTCGGTAAGATTTTTAATGTCTTGACGATTATGCTTTCGGTAAGGTTTTTAAATGTCTTGACAGGGGGTTACTTAATATCCGGTTGTTTATTTTTACTTTTCCGGAGGTACTATTATGAAAAAGTTTTTTATTGTTTTGCTTGTTTTTTTAACAGCATTTATTTTTTCATCATGTGGGCTTAGTTCTAAAGATGACGAACACCCCCACTACAGCAATGAATATGACAGCGGGAATCCAGGTTCAACAAATGACAATTATGAAAAAGGTGACTATGAAGAAGATTGGGGGAACACCGGCAACACAGGTGATTACGGCAACACCGGGGACACTGGAAACACTGGTGATTATATTCCGGGAGAAGAGGAACAGTCACCCGATCCGGACAATGTAGGTGAACTGATAGAAAATGAATTCGTTAAAACATCCGAAGAACACACTTCAACTTTTTCAATAGATGTTGATACAGCTTCATACTCTTTGATCAGGAACTACATCCTGAACTATTATCAACTTCCTCCTGTGAGCAGTGTAAGGATAGAAGAGATGGTAAATTACTTTGATTATGATTATCCCCAACCTGAAGAGGACAAACCCTTTTCTGTAACAATGGAAATGTCACCTTCACCCTGGAGAGATGATTCTCATCTGATCATGTTCGGTCTTAAAGGTAAAGAGATAGATGAAGAAAACCGCCCACCCAGCAACCTTGTTTTTCTTATTGACACATCGGGATCCATGTCACCCGCAAATAGACTCCCGCTTTTGAAGAAGGCATTCAAAATTCTTGTTGGAAGATTGACAGAAAAGGATATCGTTTCTATTGTTACTTATGCATCACAGACTGGTGTTGTTCTTGATTCTGTGCCGGGTGACCAGAAAAATAAAATAAATGATGCTATTGATTCACTGGTTGCAAGCGGAGCAACAGCGGGATATAACGGAATCGAGAAAGCTTACAAACTTGCTGAGAAAAATCATCATTCTGAATACAACAGCAGAGTCATTCTTGCAACTGACGGTGATTTTAATGTCGGACCTTACAGCAATGCTGAACTTGTTTCTCTGATAGAAAAAGAAAGAAACAAAGGAATTTTCCTTACAATTCTCGGATTTGGAATGGGTAACTATCAGGATAACAAAATGGAAGAGCTTTCTAACGCCGGTAACGGAAACTATTTTTATATTGACAACGAAAAAGAAGCTGAAAAAGTTTTCGTGCATGATCTTATGGGCAACATGTTCACAATTGCAAAAGATGTTAAGCTTCAGGTGGTGTTCAATCCTGAAAAAATCTATATGTACAGACTTATCGGATATGAAAACAGAGTTCTTGCTAACGAAGATTTTGATGACGATACAAAAGATGCCGGAGAAATAGGTTCAGGACATAGAGTAACTGCATTTTATGAGGTAATCCTAACCAGCGAAGAAAATGAAGAAGAACCCGAAACAGTAAATGATGAGGATGAAGAAATAAACGACGAAGATATCGACGAAGATATTGAAGATATTATAGAAGAAGATTTTGATGCAAATGAATTTCTGGTTCTCAAAATGAGATATAAAGAACCCGATGAAGATATCAGCAAATATATGGATACAGTAATGACAGAAGATCATTTTAATGAAGAAATGTCTGAAAACATGGGGTTTGCATCATCAGTAGTTGAGTTTGGAATGCTTCTTAGAAAATCGAAATTTAAAGAAAACTCCAGCTATGACTCAGTAGAAGAAAGAGCAAAGAATAGTATCGGAACAGACATTTTCGGATACAGAGGAGAATTCCTTGAGATAGTTGATAAAGCGAAAACTCTCGACAAATAAATTTCACAAACGGCAGTTTTTATTTTTCTAAAAGTTTCTTCAGTTTATTTCCATCAACGGCTCTTTTAAAAAGAGGCACATCACTTTTTTCATAAACATTGTACTCTTGGTGCAGCACAGCTTCCTTCTTGTTTATATAGACAATACCAAGCGGAAGCTTTTCAGTTTCCATTGCTTTTTGAAAAGCTTCAACACCATTTTCCGGATCGTGCTTCTCATTGAGATAATATGTGTTTTCTTTAAACCATTTAGGTGTGTTTACCTTGTTAAAAGAGACACAGGGATGGAGTATATCAATTAATGCATAGCCCTTGTGTTTAACAGCCTGTTTAAAAATCTCTTTTGCCTTATCAATATCTCCTGAGAATACTCTTGCCACAAATGAAGCTTTCAGAGAAACCGCTACAGCAAGAGGATTGAAAGGCTCCAGATATACACCGTCAGGCTGAAGTGCTGTTTTCTGTCCTCTCATTGTTGTGGGAGAACTCTGACCTTTAGTTAATCCATAAACCATATTGTTATGAACAAGGTTGACAATATCGGGATTTCTTCTAATTGTGTGTATGAAATGGTTGCCTCCTTCTCCATACATATCGCCGTCTCCTCCTTCAGCAAAAACAATAAGAGAAGGATTTGCTGTTTTTATCGCCGTGG
>SLGQ01000038.1 GCA_007136595.1 Candidatus Sumerlaeota bacterium
CTTCGACTCTGAGGGATGAGCCCCCAGGCTCAGACTCGAACGAGAGCTTGTCAGCCATGAGTATATCGAACAGGTCGAATGTGTCGAATGACTGCTCTCCACCGGCAGCTCCGCTGCCTTTACCTCACACAATCCCTCAAAACATCAAAATTTTTACCGCCCCATACATGAAAAGTAAGACGGCTCCCTTTCCCCTCTTTCGTTACATAGCTGTAAACATAAAAACCTTTTTCTTTCACTTCGCTCAGCATTACTTCATCGGATACGGGTTCAGGGGACATTTCAGGATCCCGGTCCTCTATCACACCGATCTGAGTTCTTATACCGTCAGTAATAATCTTTTTTCCTTCTTTACAATCTGTCTTAAATGAATTTCAAACCCATCTTTGTTTGAATGCGAAAGTGTTTACAAATCTTTCTCAAGACCGAGAATATTGCCATCATCATCAAAATCTATATCTTCCACGACATCACTCACTTTTACATAAGATATTTTATGAGACAAAGAGCAATTCTTGACATTTAAAGGATCGGAAATCTCATCATCCTCGTCATACGCCTCCTTGATGTATTCATTCGCTGCATCAGTGTTACAATCCGCTCCCTCGGCGAGGAGAACAAATTCCTCTATGGAATCAACATTTTTGTCATCGTTAAAAACAATCATCCATTTATACTGATATTTGATTTTACAGTCAATCCCTTCCATATCTAAGTCAACACCGCTCTCTGACTCTAAAACAGCAACTCCTTCATCATCCATTTTAACCAGCAAAACTAACTCAGATCTACAGCTCTCAGCAGATAAATCGTCACGATAACAATACAAATCATGTATCTTTAAAAGACCATTTTCGTTAAGATAAACAAGTAAATATAAGTTGTCATAATAATCGTCACCGGAAACAGGTCTGGAATAATAAATTTCATCACAACTACCTGACTCTTCCACCGAGTGAGCTTTCCACCATCCCTGAAGATTTGATGGATTAAGACTGCCATCTTTTTCACCTTTACCGCAAGAAATCAACAGAAAAAACAAGGTAAAAACAACTAAAAATAAATTCTTAAACATACCTGTCTCCAAAAGAAATAAAACAAATCTGTAAGATTATAACAATTTAAAAATTAAAATGAAGTTTAATCGACCGAAAGTCGCCGCTGGATCAACGTACACACCGGACATAGTTATAGCGTTGTTTGCTGCCGTTGGACACCTGCCCATCGTAGTAATTCACGCGCCATGCGTCTCGTGTAGTATCTGATGGCTCCGAAGACGACCAAAACCATCCGGTATCTCCAAGCTTGGAATATCTACCATCGGAAGCATTATGACACCCTGCACAAGCTTCGTTTCTACAATCTGCATAGTGAAGGCACTCATCTGTAATTTTGCAAGAACCTCCTGTTTCCGTCTCAAGACAGTTTTTAATAAGTGTTCTCATCTCAGATATTGTAGGCAATTGCCAATTTGAATATCCATCTTCTTGAAGGTTGGCACAATATCGTTTTGCTTCAGACAAGTTCATTTTTGAAGTCGCCTTTTTTGACCAACTGTGTATGTTTTCTATGTTGGACCTTTCAACGGGTTCTTCAACAGATTGTTCGACAGGTTCTTCTCTTATAATTCTATACACATCACCGGAAACAGTCACATGCCTGGTACACCAGAAAACATAAAATTTGTCTTCTACATCGACCCTCAAATTAAAAATAGCTTTATTGTTGCTTTTAATGTCAGCATTTGCATTTAAGTTTTCCATTGCCTGCTTCATAAGAGCATCATAAACTGGTAGAACACAGAACACACTGTGTCCTTTTACTTTTGCCGACGCTTCTGTTTCAAATTTCATGTCATGTGCTGAAACCTGATAATTTAAATTTGTTCCGCCGTGGGTTTGGGTAAAGCCGACGCCCATCCCGCAAGACGACAGAAGGAAAAGCAAAGCAACCAACATTAAAAAGATCTTCATTTTAAGCTCCTTAAAAAACAATGTATATATTACTGTAGTGAGTTTAAACTATCAAGTGCCTCCTCAACAACCCCATCCGGGAACTCCTTCCCCGCACTCCTTGCATAAGCGATCTCACCCTGTATGAGCGACAGGAACCTTAACATATTGTGCTCCGCACTCAGGGGATCCTGCCCAGTCTCTTTATAGTGATTGGCAAAAAGTCCGGTGAGTCTTTCCCTTACCCCCTGCGTGAAATCAGTCATTATATCCGTTGCAGTTACGATCGATGAAGCAGGCAAATCGTTCTCCCAGATCAGCCTGGCGATCATATTGCTCAGAGCTGTGATCTTCTGACGGACCGGGATGGAAGGGTCGTGGGATTCCGTTATGAGAGTGGTGAGCTGAAGGTCGATGTTGTCGGGGACAGTTTTGAAGGTGGAAGGGTCGGCGTTGAGGATTGAGTTGGTGGTCATTGTTTTAAGGTCGGGGGTTTTCATGGTTGTTCCTTTTTAAAGTCATCTTGTTTTGACGATTTTGTCTTTATCATTAACTTTA
>SLGQ01000361.1 GCA_007136595.1 Candidatus Sumerlaeota bacterium
TAAAGATGACGGAAACTTCTTACTCCGGTAAATACCATCGCGATTCCATTTTCATTACAAGCGTCAATGGATTCCTGATCTCTAACTGAACCACCCGGCTGAATTATTGCTTTGATACCCGCACGGGCTGCCATATCAACACAATCTCTGAAAGGGAAAAAAGCGTCACTTGCCATTACAGTTCCGGCTACAGGTTTGTTAGCTTTTTTAAGTGCGATCTCAAGTGAATCTATTCTTGACATCTGCCCCGCTCCAATCCCTATGGATGCTCTGTTTGAAGCAATAAGTATGGCGTTACTTTTTATGTGTTTAACTAAATTCTGGGCAAATATCAAGTCCTTAATTTCGCTTTCAGAAGGTTTTTTTTCAGTTACGAACCGGAGATCATCCTCAGTAATTATTCTCCTGTCGTAATCTTCAACAAGCAACCCTCCCGATATTTTTTTAAATTCCCAGTCCATATCGGGGGTTTTGGCGAAACTGCCTGCTTCGATCAACCTTATGTTTTTTTTCTTTTTAAGCAGCTCCAGAGATTTTTCATCAAATGAAGGGGCAATTACAGCTTCAACAAAAAGTTGAGATATCATCCCTGCCGTTTTTTCATCAAGCTCGCAGTTTACAGCAATTATTGAACCGAAAGCACTTACCGGATCGCATTCAAGAGCCAGAGAATATGCTTCATGAAGAGATTCGGCAACGGCGGCACCACAGGGATTTGTATGTTTAACGATCGCAACAGCAGGCTTGTCAAAATCTGCAACTATATTTTTAGCACTTTCCAAATCCATGTAGTTGTTAAAAGAAAGCTGTTTCCCATGAAGCTGTTCAGCTGAAACGATGGTTCCCGAAGATGATGATCTGTCAATATAAACAGAAGCTTTCTGGTGAGGGTTTTCACCGTATCTCAGATCTTCTTTTTTCGTAAATTGCAGTGTTATTATTTCGGGGTCTTCTTTTATTTTTTCCCCCTCACTGTTGATCAAAGAAAGATAACTGCTTATATATCCGTCATATAAAGCAGTATGTGAAAAAGCTTTTTTTGAAAGCTTAAAACGGGTTTCTATTGAAAGATCTCCATTATTGTTCTTCAACTCTTCCAGCACTTCCCAATAGTCATCCGGTGAAGTAACAACAGCACAATTCCTGAAATTTTTTGCCGCACTCCTTATCAAAGTGGGCCCGCCTATGTCAATATTTTCAATGATCTCATCCATATCCCCCCCCTTTTCAACAACAGCCGCAAAAGGGTAGAGATTGACAACCACCAGATCGAACATTTCAATTCCATGATCTTTTGCAGATTTTATGTGATCTGCATTATCTCTGCAAGCAAGAATTCCGCCGTGAACTTTAGGATGCAAACTCTTAACTCTACCATCCATCATTTCAGGAAAACCGGTATAATCTTCAATCTTTACAGCATCTATCCCCTCCTGTGTTATCATTCTGTGAGAACCTCCGGTGGAATAGATCTTAATTCCCATTTTGTTAATTTCCGAAACAAAAGCAGTTAACCCTCTTTTGTCATAAACACTGACAATGGAATTTGAAATTCGACCCATAATAAAAACTCCCTAAAAAACACCAAAATAGACTTTTATTTTCTATCAGAACAAAAAAGCAAATGCAACTTTTCTTGACCACGGAACTCCTCTCTGTTAATATTTTCAAACTGTTTCCGGAGGTGGAAAATGATCACAGAAACAATGGTGCTGATAGCTCTCAGACAGAAAAACTGGGGACAAGCTTCCGGCATGGCTGAAACCTTGTATGATAACAACAACAACCCTGTCATGGGGAACATTGCCAAAGCTGCTCAAATAGCTGAATCTGAATTAAAAGCCGACTGGTTGCTTACAATTTGGTCAGAATTAAGGTGGAGTGAAATAAACGACGAGGAAGCATATTATGAAAATAGCAATAGTTGAGGGGCCCCTTCTGGACAGGATCGGCTCAAGAGAACCTGATGTTTATGGTAATTTTTCAAGAAAAGAAATGATACGGTCACTTAACGGTGAAGCGGAAAAATCAGGAATAGAGCTTGTTTTTCTAAGCTCATACATAGAAGGTGACCTGGCAAAACTTATCGTAAATTGTGACGCTGACGGCATGATAATAAATCCGGGGGCATATACTCACACCAGTTTATTGCTCAGAGATGCACTTTTGTGTTGGGGAAAACCGTTTATTGAAGCACATTTTTCAAATGTTTTTGCAAGAGAGATTTTCAGGGAAAAGTCTTACATCAGCGATATTTCGAGTGGCTTTGTGGCAGGTTTTTCTGAAAACACTTACAAGATAGCATTAGAGGGTCTTACGGCTCTTATTAAAAGAGACAATAAGATTCATGGTAAAACTTGACAAAAAAGATGGTTGACATTACGATACAGTGCCTTTATTTATAAGGGTTTTTTATTTGCTGTTATTTTAACTTTCAGGAGACATCAATGCAGATTTCAACTTCCGACTTCAAAAGGGGATTAAGGATAGAGATCGACGGCACCCCCTACAAGATTATTGAAATGACCCATATTCAGCAAAAAAGAAGGGCAGTCATCAAAACAAAACTTAAAAATATTTTAACCGGATCAATAGCAGAAAGAACCTTTCTCTCCGGAGAAAGAGTTGACAAACCGGACCTTGAAGAAAAAGAGATGGAATTCCTTTACTCGGAGGGAGATATCTATCATTTCATGGATATCGAAACTTACGAGCAGATGTCTATTGACCGTAAAGTGATCGAAGATGTTGTCCCGTATATGAAAGAAAATGAAAAAATGACAGTACAGTTTTATAACGGATCACCGATTTCCGCAGATCTCCCTCAGTTCATAGAGGTTGAGATAGAGGAAACCGATCCCGGCTTCAAGGGTGACACTGTCACTACATCTTTTAAGCCGGCAAAACTTATTACCGGCGGCACTGTCATGGTTCCTCTTTTTGTTTCAACCGGTGATGTGATAAAAATCGGCACTGAAGACTTCAGATATGTTGAAAGGATTAAAAAGTGAAGTTGATAATGATCAAATTTGTTGAGGGTTAGTTGTCCATGCTGAAAGGAAGAAAAGCTGTTTCTGAGATCGAAGAATTTGAAAATCTGATTAAAAAAAGACCGGATGATGATCGTGCATATGTGAGACTTGCTGAGTTATATGCCAGGAACGGAAATGAAGACAGAGCAATAGAGCTTTATGAAAAAGCGGCTTTGATATTTGAAAAAAAAGGGTTCCTGAATAAAGCGAAAGCGGTCCTGAAACAGGCACTGATGATCAACTCGGAACATGGCAAGATCAATGTTCTTCTGGCTGATTATGACAGACAAAGCGGTTTGATCAAGGATGCCATTATGAGATATCAGATAGCTGTAAATTACTACGCCAAGATCGGAAATAAAATTGCAGCTGTGAACATTCTCCGGAAAATTGTTGAGCTGAATCCCAATAACATCAACTTTATTCTTAAGTTGTGCAGCCTTCTTGTTGAAGAAAAAATGTATCACGAAGCGGAAAAACTTCTTACTCCTCTTGCCGGAGAATTAAAAGGAACAGGAAAAGTAAATGAATATGCTGCCACTCTAAAGCTTCTTTATACCGCTTCCGACAATGATAGCGAAATAGGAAAAGACTTGGTAAATCTGTACCTTAAAAACTCAAGCTACTCCAATGCCCTTATTGTTCTTCAAAAACTTATTATTGATGATCCTGATTCAATAGAATTTCTTGAAAAACTGGCGTTTGTCTTTGAAAAATTGGGGCAGCAACAAAAACTTATTGCCGCACTCAAACAAATAGCGGTTATTTTATCAAAAAAACAAAATTTTACAGAAAGAGAAAACATATACCGGAAAATACTTGAGCTTGACCCTGATGACAGAGAAGCTCTTTCAGCTTTAAAAGAAGAAGGGAAATTGAGAAACATCATTTCTGAAAAAATTGACGGCTCTTCAAACGAATTGCCTGAGTTTGATGAAGACGAACAGGATGATCTGGTAATTGATGTGGATGTAGATATGGAAGAAGATGCCGGATCCTTTAAAGAAGTGTCGGCTCCCGGACTTGATATTGAAACAGTTTTGAAAGAAGCAAAAGTCTTCATGAGCTACAACCTTTACAACAAAGCAATTGATAGACTTCAGTCCTGTTCTGAATGGAAAACATCTCCTGAGGCACTTGATATTTTGATTCAGGCATATATCGGTTCCGGAGAAACGAACAGTGCCGGAGATCTTCTTATCATCTTGATAGATTTGATGCTTGAAAACGGCAATTTCGAAGATGTTTCTGATCTTATTTCAGACGCAGAATCAATTTTAGGCGAGGATGACGAAAGACTTCTTGCAAGAAAACAGCTTATTGAGGAAGTTGAGGCTGCGCCTGTTGAGGATGTTGAGGCTGCGCCTGTTGAGGATGTTGAGGCTTCGCCTGTTGAGGAGGTTGAAGCTTCGCCTGTTGAAGAGGTTGAGTCTCCGCTTGTTGAGGAAGTTGGGGCTGCGCCTGTTGAGGAGGTTGAGGATATTGAGGATGAAACCGTTGATATGATTTCTGATATTTCTTCCGGCACCCTTCTTTCAGGAGAAGATGAAGAACCAAAAGAAAAAGAGGAGAGAAAAGAATCATCTTTTGAAAATCTAACTTCAGATATTCTTTCTGAATTATTGGAACCACCTCAGACACAGCTTGACGAGCTTGAATTTTATATAAGCATTGAGGACTTTTCCAGTGCGACACAACTTCTTCAGGAATTGCTTATAAACTATCCTCAAAGTCGTTTTCTTGCAGGAATCAGAGAAATTCTCCCTGTAGGAGAAGAAGAGGACCTTTCAGGGACCATAGATGGAGTAAGAGAAGCTGAAACCGGGTTTTTGGGAGATAATCCTTCTGTAGATCAATTGTATGATACTGCTCTATCAAACCTTTCCATGGGAATGTTTTCAGAGGCTATTTCCATATTTACACAGGCTTTGGAGTATCAACCTGAAAACATTGCCTGTCTTACCGGTCTTTCTGAGGCTTATGAAAGTGCGGGGCTACTTGAAAAAAGCATCGAATCCCTTGAAAAGGCATTGGATTTTGCAGATGACAAAGAAATGGCAACGGAAATCAAAGCGATGATAAAAGAAAAGAAAACCAAAATGGACAATACTGGTGGCAACAAAGGTAAGACAAAAGGAAAAACTAAGAACAAATAATAAAAGAGGTTTTATGAAGGGTCAGCTATTTCGGGTATTTTTTCTTATTATTGTTCTCCTTGCAGGGCTGTCTGCCGAAGTTTCGGCAAGCAGATTAACAATACTGGTCAACTACAAAAAAGGTTTGGAAAAAATTGAAAGCAGACCTCCTGATATAAAAGACGGATACTGGAGAATGGTTGTGACGGAAGTTCCTCTTGCCCAGGAAGCAGAAATTTATACAGCTGTAATTGAAGGATATGATGCAATTTCAAATTATACGGACACCGTAAATTTAAAAGGCGTTTCTGTTGACAGAAAAAGCATGCTTTTTCCTATTAACGGCCTTCTTAATATCGCAAACCAAGAAAACTTTGTTAGAACTTTTGAGCTTTTCAGAGAAGGGGAAGATACCCCGGTGTCCAGACTTGAGGTTCCAGCAAACGGCTCTATTTCCTATTCTTTTATCCGCTCAGGAGAATATACGCTTGTTGACAAAGTTTACAGGTGGAACACTATTAGAATAAGAGTTCTGAATGTTAACAAGCTTATGCGGTTTAAAGAAGGGGGAAACAGTTTTGAAATTACAGACATTTCGGCTGGGACATACACCCTGAGGGTATATTACGGTTCAAGGTGGATATATCAGGAAGACTTTATTGTAATAGGAAGTTCAGCCCAGACACTTGGCTACAGAATAGAAAACGGGAGCGTGGAAAGTGTTCCTACCGGTACACATACCACAACGATTGGCGGAATGATCATAAGGTGATGATGAAAAATGTATAAACAATAGCAGGAGAAACAATATATGTTCAGCAATTTAGGTTTAAAACTCAAAGTTTTCTTTTTTATGGCGGTAATACTTGCAACACTTTCTGCCGTAAACTTCATGCTTTTCAGGACATTTATTTCCCGGATAGATATGCAGCAGGGCCCCAAAAACACTGCAAAGCTTGTTACTGAAGTTGTAAGGAATACAATGTTTTCCCTTATAGATAATTCATTTCAGATAGCAAAAGACCTTAACTTTACAAGAGCTTCAAGAAATGCACCTCTTAAGCTTGATGAAATAAAATCTCCTGAAAAATTTGCTGTAATTGACCAGAAAGGGGGCTATATCGCAGGAAATTTTACCATTATGAACAATTATTCAGGAATTCCTGCTGTTGAAAGAGCTTTAAAGTCGGGAATTGCTTCAGACGGAATTATTAAGGTTGAGGAATCAAGATATGTTATCGGCGTCGTTCCGGTAATGAAAGAGATCCGTGGAGATGGAAATACACTTTTCGCTGTTATAAGTGCCCGACCTCTGTCCTCTGCTTTCAGAGAGGAAATGTTTCCGGTACCTGTAAGGGTTTTTCTTGGAGAGAGGTTTGTCAGAGAAACAATGTCTGACAAATGGAGCTCAATGGAAAGAAGTTGCGGTCAGAATAAAATGGAAGAAGCAATGGCTGCGCTTTTGAAAAGCCCTGGGAACAAAACAATAAACCGGTGGACTTACCTTAACAGCATCGACCTCCCTTCAGATGTATTTGGGGGAGAAAAAGTAACAATAATTTCAATGACATCATTTCTTCCAGGCTGGGAAGAATATTCTAAAGTTTTCTGGTCCGCAGTTCTATACACCATTTTGGCGATCCTGATATTACTTTTCTTCACATTTATTGTTACCCATGAGATCGGAAGGGTTTTCAGAAGACTTGGGGCAGATATTTCAAGATTGAAAGTTGGAGAAAAGCTGGTTTTAAAAAAATATTCACATGGTGCTGACATAGCTGTTTCGGCACTTAATACACTTATATCAAAATATCAGCGACAGGATGAAAGAGACGGGCGGGCATCAGGTATGGATGTTTCTCCGATCGGGAGTGAAAGAATTACAGCTTCTGACAGAGAAAGAAAAATAACTGCCGAAATAAAAGCCTCCATTCCTGATCCTTTTGGAACTGAAGATGTGGAAGATAAAACACCTCAAAAACCGATAAAGGCTCTTGAGCCGGAAACTCCTCCCAAACAAGCAGCCCGTTCTCAAGATGAAAGACAATATCAATCAGCTCCGCCACCACCCATGAATGATGATGAGGATGATGAAAAAACACAGATCGCGGCAAATTCAATTTCTGTAGCACCAATTCATGAGGAAAATGTTGAAAAAACTCCCCCGAAGGATCTTTTTGATGAGCTGTGGGATGATTACTGTAAAATTAAAGAGAAAAACGGGGAACTTGCAACTGATAAAGAAAAGAAACTGTTTATTGGAAAACTTAGAACTAACAGAGCATCAATAATGGCGAGATATAATTGTGCCGATGTTTCTTTCAGTATAGAAGAAAAAGACGGAAAACCAGTAATTAAAGCTAAACCGATAAGGTAGGTGGGGGTATGAAGTTTACTTGTAACAACTGTGGTTTTACGGCGGAAGTTCCTAATAAAATGAATGCCTGTCCTATGTGTGCCAGCCAAAATGTATCTTTCAGAGAAGAATCGGAAGAAAAAGAAAGAACAGTTAAAAACACGGCACAGATATTGGAAAAGAAACAGGAAGGACCCGGAAAAACAAAAGTTGAACAAAAAAAAGCGGAAGGAACGGCAACGAAAATTGAAAAAAAGCCTGGAAAAATCACTTTGAACGATGAGTTTTTTGACAGTAAACCTGATAAAGAACACGAGGAGATCGCAAAAGTTATCAAAGAACTTTATCCTGAAACTGCTGTAAAAAAAGGTGGTGGCAAAGGCTCTTTTAATTTTGGTTTGATCGGCGGTATTATCGGCGGAATAGTTGTTCTTGCTGTCATTCTTATTTTTGTCTTTACCGGCAAAGATGATGTTGACACTCTGAAAGATGAGAGTTTTGTTGCTGCCAAAACAGAAAAAGAAACGGTAAAAAAGGAAGTTAAACAGGTTGTCCCGACTGAAGAGGAAGATATTTCAGAAATTGAAGATGAAATTGAAGAAGAAATCGCAAAGGAAATGGAAAGGATAAAAGCTGAAGAAGAGGCTTTGGCAAAAAAACAGCAACAGTTAGAAAAAAGAACTGCTGCAAAAAGAACTGCTGCAAAAAAAGCTGCTGCAAAAAGAGCACCTCAACCTGCACCTCGACCTGCACCTCAACCTGCTCAGAAAACAGCACCACCTGTGGCTAAACCTGCTCCCTCTCCAAGTCCTGCTGAACTTTACAACACTCATCTTCAAGCTGGACACAAAGCTGTTTCAGAGCGCAGATTCAATGATGCTCTCAAAGAATACAACAGTGCTGCCAAAGCCAGACCGAAGGAAGGAGCTGTTTATAAATTTTTGGGAATTACCTATGCTCACATGCAAAATCAGGTACAAGCCTGTGTAAATTACAGGAGATATGTCCAGCTTTCTCCAAACGCACCTGACAGAGCTCAGGTTGAAGCTTTAATAGAAGCATGTCCTTGATACAATAAAATAATAATGTTTGTAAAGATTACCTCCGGTATCCATAAGGGTCGCCGAATAAAAGTTCCCAAAACTGATCTCAGGCCTACGGCTGAAAAAGTTAGAAGTGCATTTTTCGACACAATTTTTTCGATGATAACATTTGAAACAGGGTCTTTTCTTGATCTTTTTTCAGGAAGCGGAGCTATGTCTTTTGAAGCACTGAGCCGGGGCTTTAAAAGTGCTTTTGCTGTCGAAAAAAACCCAAGTGCCGTTTCACTATTAAAAGAAAACGGGAAATTGCTCGGTGAAAACATTGTTGTTCTGCAAAAAGATGCATTTGCTGTAAACAAAGATGACTTTAAAGAGACTTCTTTCAAGTCGATATATATTGACCCTCCGTACAAACTTTTTGATAAAATTCCTCAACTTATCGACACTATAGTTGACGATGAAATATCGGACGGAACATGTGTCATAGGAGTAGAATCAGGAGAAGAAATAAACTGGTCAAAACCCGGTTGGAGCAGAAAAAGTAAACAGTATGGCGGAACATTTTTAACATTTTTTTTTAACTGGGAGTAAATCATTATGAAAAAAGCAATTTATCCCGGCAGTTTTGACCCATTTACATTGGGGCATAAAGATATTGTTGAAAGAGCACTGAAAGTTTTTGATCATCTATATATTGCAATAGGGGCGAACAGATCAAAAAAACCTCTTTTTTCAACGGAAGAAAGAAAATCCCAGATTCTTGAAATATTTGGCAAAAACGATCATGTTTCTGTTGTGGTTTTTGATACGCTTCTTGCCGATCTTGCTTTGAAGCTTGGGACAAAAGTTATAATAAGGGGCTTGAGAGCTGTCTCAGATTTTGACATTGAATTTCAAATGGCACTTGCAAACAGAAAACTTGATCCGGAACTGGAATCTATCTTTTTCATGACCTCGATAGAATATTCTTTTCTTTCTTCAAGTTTAATAAAAGAGATAGCTTCGATGAAAGGTGGAGGATTGTCCGGGTTTGTTCCTCAAAATGTTGAAAGAGATCTTCTCAGTAAATTTCAATGAAAAATGTCATTAAAACACCGGCAAAAATAAATCTTTTTTTAAAAATAACAGGGGTGGACTCCGCCAGCGGGTATCACTATCTTGAAACATTAATGGCTCCGGTAAATCTTTTTGACGAATTAACAATCTCAAAGGCAGATGTTTTTCATGTCACAACAAACGGAATAAAAGAAGCCATAAAAACGGAAAACAACATTATATATAAAATATACAGAGCCACCGAAAAATATATTAAAGATCCTCTTCCAAAATACAATGTGGTAATTGAAA